>JBIKWW010000097.1:0-9521 GCA_044356125.1 Acidimicrobiia bacterium | reverse complement strand
GACTCCGGTGGCTCGTCGTGGTGGGCACGCTGGACCATCGCCGCCAGGGTGGCGCGCACCAGATCGTCGTCGGTGCCGACGACGACGCGGTGCCACAGCAGTTGCCAGGTGAGCGTGTGCTTCGCGGGCACCTGCCCCTCGACGTGCTCCGGATCACGCGGGTCTCCGAGCCGATCGTTCGGCTGAGGATCGTGTGGCTGCTGGTGCACGGTTCCCACCACCGTCGGGCTCGGGCTCGGGGCGGGCTGCTCCGAGCCGGCTACGGGGCGATCAGGGACTCGTTGCGGAGCTGCTCGATACAGGCCAGTACCGCAGCGCGGTCGAGGCCCTCGAGCCAGTTCCCGGCCTGTTCGGCGACCGCCTCGGCATCGAGGGTCCCGTCGCAGAGCTCGAGCACCACAGCGGCGGCCACGTTGAGATGGTGGATCCGGTTGCGCTCCGTGTCGTACACGACGAACCCGTCGTCGAGCACGTGGATGTCGAGTCCGGACCTGACGGTCAGCACCTCCATCAGCAGCGAGTGATCAGGTGGGCAGGGGGGTCGAGGTGGTGGTCGTCGAACTGGTGGTGGTCGAACTGGTGGTCGTGCTGGCCTTGGTGGTGGTGGTGCCGCTCACCGCCGGGGTCTGCGCACCGGCGATGTTCATGCCGTTCATCGAGAACGACGCGAGGACGGGCACGGCCACGGCTCCGATGGCCGCCCGCTTGAGAAACGCCCGGCGACCCCCGACCTCGGAGTCGGTGCTGGTCGGATGGTCGGACGGGGTCGTGTCGCTCATGGGCCGAAGCTAGCAAGGCAGAGACGTCCAACTTCATCTCGTCGAACCCACCGGTGTCGAGTCCGGCACCGTCAGGGCGGAACGGCGGACGGGGGTGTAGAAACGGGGTCCGGCCGCCCCGATCGGGTCGGGTGCCCGACACGGGGGCGGCCGCACCCGATGCCCGAGCCCGATGATCCCGTGCTGCCCGTGACCCCTCGCCCCCGCTGCGGGCCGGGGCGTGCCTGGGGACGGATCGTGGAGGCCTGATGAGCTGGTCGGGGTGGGTGGCCGTGGGGGGCGGCGTGGTCACCGCCCTCCTGGTGGCTGCGTCAGTGGTGCTGGCGCGGGCCCTGCACACCCTGGCGGCGCGCCTCGAACGGGCCGAAGCCGACCTCGACCGGTTCCGTCAGGAGCTGGCGCCCCTCCTGGCCGACACCCGAGCCGCCCTGCGTCGGGCCGAGCACGCCAACCACCGCACCGATGCGCTGCTCGACACCGCCACCTCGGTCGCCGGGACCGTCGATGCCGCGACCCGCCTCGCCCACCGCGTGGTCACCAACCCCGTGGTGAAGGTGCTGTCGCTGGCCACCGGAACCCGCCGGGCCGCCCGCCGCCTCGCCGCTACCGCAGTGCCGCCGCCCGCCCCCTCTGCGCTCCCGTCGTCGAGGGGGCGCCAGGCCATGGGGGTGGCCGAAGCCCGGGCGGCGCTGCGGGCGGCCGACACCCGTCCCGAGCTTCCGGGCGCTGCCGAGTCCGGTCGCCACCGGGGTCGGCGGTCCCGCTGAAGCTTCCCGCCGAACCCGTCCCCGCCGAACCCGCCGGATCGGCGTGCCCCGACCAGCAGGGGGCCCTCCGAACCACTGGAGCTCCGATGTCACCGGATCCCGCGCCGTCGGCCCGGACCTGCCGGAGCCCGAGACGTCCGCGGTTCCGGTCGGCGGCACGGGGGGTGCCGGCCCTCGTGGCGTCGGTCGTGGCGTCGGTCGTGGCGTCGGTCCTGGCATTGATCGGGGCGGCGCTCCCGCCCGGCGTGGCGGTGCCGGTGCCGGCGATGGTGGCCCAAGCGGTCAAGCTGCGCTCGGGGACGGCCGTGCTGTCGGTGCCGAACGGCTGGAGCGTGTCGGTGGCCGCCGAGGGACTTCCCCGGGTCCGCTTCCTCACGCCGACGCCGGACGGCCGGGTGATGGCCACGACCCTGTACAACCTCGCCGACAACACCCGGGGCACGCTCGAGATCCTCGACGGCTTCGATGAGCGCAGCGGGCGCTTCACCCGGGTGACGCGCTATCTCGGCGGGCTCCGCAACCCCAACAGCGTCGCGTTCCTGACCGATGGCCCGACGACGTGGCTCTATGTCGCACTGACGGACCGCCTCGTGCGCTATCCCTGGCGGGCGGGCGACACGGCACCGTCGGGACCCGCCCAGGACATCGTCCGGTTGCCCGATGACGGCCGCCCGGTCTCCGAGGGCGGCTGGCACCTCACTCGCACCGTCGTGGCGGGGCCGGACCGCCGCATCTACCTGTCGGTCGGATCGTCCTGCAACGCCTGCGCCGAACGCGAGCGGGAGCGGGCGTCCATCCTGCGCATGAACCCCGACGGCTCGGGGCTGGAGGTCTACGCGACGGGCCTGCGCAACAGCGTGGGCATGGCGTTCATCGACGGGAAGCTGACGGTCACGGCGATGGGCGTCGACCACCTCGGTGACGACCTGCCGTCGGAAGCCGTCTTCGAGGTGCGTCCCTTCGGGTTCCACGGTTGGCCCTCCTGCTACGTCGACCGGACCGGGGCACAGCAGGTCGATCCCCGGTACGGCGCGTCCGGGCGCTGCACGTCGGCCGTCGCCCCGGTGGCCTGGTTCCCGGCCCACGCCGCCCCGCTGGGGATCGTCCGCTTCGGGCCCGACCACCGCTCACCGCTGCTGCGCGACGCCACCCTCGTGGCGCTCCACGGGTCGTCGAACACCCGGCTGCGGGCCGGACACGCCGTGGTTCGGCTGGGCCCGGGACGGCGGCACCAGACGCTCGTCGGCGGCTTCCTGCCCTCGACGGGCAAGCCGATCGCCCGGCCCTGCGGCATCCTCGAGTTCGGCCCCGACCGGTTCCTGCTGACCGATGACAAGGGCGGCAACGTCCTGCTGGTCCGGGCCGGATCCTCGCTCTGAGGAACGCCGGACGGGGAACGGCCCCGGGCGTTGCCGAGCCGGGTCAGCGGCTGCGCACGACGATCGTCTGGGCGGCGAGGTCACCCAGACGCTGATGGCGGGGTGTCCCGGCGACCACGATGAGCCCGACGAGATTGGGCACCCCGAACGGGAAGGCGTCGACGAGTCGGACGGTGTTGCGCACCAGCGCCGCCGAGAGGGTGCAGCAGCGGCCGTCGGCCATCCGCACCCGGAGGCCGACGACCTCCTTGCCGACCGTGGCGCCGGTCAGCCACTCGCACAGCACGAAGTAGGCGAGCGAGGCCAGGAGCCACACGAGGAGCGCTCCCTCTTGGAGCGCCCTTCCGCCGAACCGGATCGACAGTGGGACCCGCTCCCGGGCGTCGACGCCCACGAACGCGGTCATGAGTGCGGCGGCCGCCACGATGACGGCGATGTCCACGGCCCCGGCCATCACCCGCAGACGGGTGCTCGCCGATCCTCCGATGATCGATGCCCGCATGTCGTGACGCTACGTACGCGGACGATCGCAGTGGTGGATGCCGACCCCCTCCGACCCCCTCCGACCCCCTCCGACGCCCGTCCGGTGGCGGGAGGGTCGGCGGCGGACCGTCCGGTGGCGGGCCGGACGGCGTCGGGAGGGTCGGCGGCGGAACGCCAGCAGCGCCAGACTGGAGGGCGTGGTGAAGCGGCTGACGTGGTGGGGACTGGGCGTGGTAGCCGGAGCCGGGGGATCGTCGTGGATGCGGCGCCGTCTCCGGCGACGGGTGGCTGCGTCCCCGGCGGTGCGAGCCATCGAGGCCGTCCGGGAGCGACCGTCGGAGGCCGTGTCGCAGGTCAGGGCGGCGGTCGAGGAGGGCCGCCGGGCGGCCCGGGAGCGCGAGGACGAACTGCGACAGCGCTGGGGAGTGCGCTAGGGCCGGGAGCGAGCCCGCGGGCGCCCTCAGATCGAGCGGCCGACGGCCTCCCAGTAGGGCGCCCGTAGCTGACGCTTGAGCAGCTTGCCGGCCTCGCTGCGAGGCATCACGTCGACCACGTCCCAGCTCCGGGGCACCTTGTAGCCCGCCAGCCTGGACCGCAGGGAGGTGGTCAGCTCCTCGGCCAGTGCGGCGTTCCACGCCACGCCCGGCGCGAGCTGCACGGCGGCCTTGACCGCCTCGCCGAACTCCTCGTCGGGCACGCCGAACACGGCGGCGTCGACGACCGCCGGGTGGGCCGTGATGGCACCCTCGATCTCGGCCGGGTAGATGTTCACGCCGCCGGAGATGATCATGTCGATCTTGCGGTCCGAGAGATAGAGGTACCCCTCGGCGTCGACGTATCCGATGTCGCCGAGGGTGAAGAACCCGGGGACCGAGTGGGCCTGAGCGGTCTTCTCCGGCTCGCCGAGGTACTCGAAGTCACTGCCCATGAGATTGCGGACGTGGATGACGCCGGGTTCGCCGGGCTCGGCGTCGTGGCCCTCCTCGGTGACGATGCGCAGCTGCATGTTGCCCATGGGCCGGCCGACCGATCCGGGCCGCTCCAGCCACTCGGCGGCGGAGATGATGCTCACCACCCCACCCTCGGTGGCGCCGTAGTACTCGGTGACCTTGGGTCCCCACCACGCGATCATCTGGCGCTTCACCTCGGGCGAGCAGGGGGCCGCACCGTGGAGGACCATCGACAGCGACGAGCCGTCGAACGCGTCGCGTCGGTCCTGCTCCACCCGCAGGAGGCGGACGAACTGCGTGGGGACGAGGTGCACGTTGGTGATCTCGTGACGGTCGATCAGCTCGAGGGTCTGCTCGGGGACGAACCGCCGCTGCAGAACGATCGAGGAGCCGCCGATCAGGGGGAAGAACGTGAACGCCCACTGGGCCGAGTGGTAGGCGGGACCGCACAGCAGGGTCCGCCCGGCCTTGGGGAACCCGATGTTGACCATCCCGGCGGCCATCAGCTCGTAGACCTCCGGAGGAACGCCGGTGGCGAACGAGGAGTTGGCGACGCCCTTGGGCCGGCCCGTCGTGCCCGACGTGTAGAACATCACGCCGCCCATCGACTGGTCGGTGGGATCGTCGGCGGGAGCTCCGGACAGCGCCGCCTCGTAGGAGCCCCCGGGGCCCATGGTGAGCTGGGGCACCGTCACCCCGTTGGCGTTCCGGGCGTACTCGGGATCCACCACGAGCAGCTTCGAGCCCGAGTTCTCGACGACGTACTCGACCTCCTCGGCGGCGAAGTGCCAGTTGATCGGCACGACGAGCACGCCGGCGTGGGCGACGGCGAGGAACACCTCGTAGAGCTCGCGTCGGTTCCCCGACAGCACGGCGATTCGCTCCCCGGGGGCGACCCCGGCGGCCCGCAGCACGTGGATCAGGCGGTTGACCCGGTCGTCGAGGTCGCGCCACGAGGTCTCGCCCTCGTCGTCGATCAGGGCGGGGAAGTCGGTTCGGTCACGATGGGCGAGGAGCAGGCGGGCCACGCCCGTCACCGTACCGATGTGACGCGCGTAACCGGACCGGGCCGGGCCGGGCCGGTTCCGGGGCGCCGCGGCCCCGCGATCTGGCACCATTCCCCCATGACCCTCGATGAGATCAAGGACATGGCCCAGGCCCTCAGCCCGTGGGCCCACCTGGCGACCGTGGGCGCCGACGGGGAACCCGACGTCGTGCCGATCCACCCCTGCTGGGAGGGCGACACCCTTTGGATCATGGCCGGGACGACCTCGGTGAAGGCCCGCAACATCGCCCACGAGCCGCGCGTCGCCCTGCACTGGCAGGTCACCGAGACCGGCGATGGCGTGGAGATCTGGGGGACCGCCACCGTCCACGACGACCTCGAGACCAAGCGGCGGCTGTGGACCGGCGTGTTCGACTACGACCTCAACGCATTCGCCCCCGGCGGTCCCGACGGCTCTCCCGGCACCGGCTTCATCGCCGTCAGGCCGACCCGGGCCCTGGCCCTGAAGATGTACGGCGTGGGCGGCCGGTTCAGCTGGCGCGCCGACTGAGGACGGCCGGGCCTGGCGCCGTACGCCCTAGGCTCGGCGCCCGACATGACTGCCATGGACGCCAACGGACTCCGACGGGCCTGGACCGACTTCTTCGTGCAGCGCGGGCACGCCGACGTCCGGTCCGCCTCGCTCATCCCGCACGATCCGACCGTGCTGTTCACGGTCGCCGGGATGGTGCCGTTCAAGTCGTACTTCACCGGCGACGAGCAGCCGCCCTCGAGCCGGGCCGTCTCGGTGCAGAAGTGCGCCCGGGCGGGCGGCAAGCACAACGACCTCGACGACGTCGGCCGCACGGCCCGCCATCTCGTGTTCTTCGAGATGATGGGCAACTTCAGCTTCGGCGACTACTTCAAGGCCGACGCCATCCCGTGGGCCTGGGAGTTCACCACCGAGGTGCTCGGCTTCGATCCCGAGAAGCTGTGGGTCACGGTCCATCTGTCCGACGACGAGGCGGAGGAGATCTGGCTCGACGTGTCGGGTCTGCCGCGGGAGCGCATCCAGCGCCTGGGCGACAAGGACAACTTCTGGCAGATGGGCGAGACGGGGCCCTGCGGTCCCTGCTCGGAGATCTACTACGACAAGGGCCCGGCCTTCGGGCCCGATGGCGGCCCCCTCAACCCGGCCGCCGACGCCCGGTTCCTGGAGTTCTGGAACCTCGTGTTCATGCAGTTCAACCAGAGCGCCGACGGGTCCCGCGAACGGCTGCCCCGGCCCTCCATCGACACCGGCGCCGGGCTGGAGCGGATCCTGTGCCTGCTGCAGGGCGTGGACGCCGTGTGGGACACCGACGTGATGGCACCGCTGGTCGACGCCGCGGCCGGGGCCACCGGCCGTCGCTACACGGCCGCCTACGACTCGCCCGACGACCTGAGCCTGCGGATCCTGGCCGAGCACGCCCGGTCCGGCACGATGCTCGTCGGCGACGGCGTGTTCCCGTCCAACGAGGGACGCGGCTACGTGCTGCGCCGGATCCTGCGCCGCGCCATCCGCCACGCCTACCGCCTCGGCACCGAGCAGCTCGTGATGCCGCGCCTGGTCGACACCGCCATCGCCGTGATGGGCGACGCCTACCCGGACCTGCGGGCCAAGCGCGACTTCATCACCGGCGTGATCGCCCGGGAGGAGGAGCGCTTCCGCCAGACCCTGAAGAGCGGCAACGCCATCCTCGTCGACGAGCTCGGCTCGCTGTCGTCGGGTTCGCCGCTGGCCGGGTCGGTGGCCTTCCAGCTGCACGACACCTACGGCTTCCCCCTGGAGCTCACGACCGAGATCGCCGCCGAGCGGGACCAGACCGTCGACCTCGACGGCTTCGCCGCCGCCATGCGCGAGCAGCAGGAGCGGGCCCGGGCCGCCCGGAAGGTGGCGACCACCCCGGAGGAGGTCGCCGAGCGCTACCGCTGGATCGTCGAGACCCACGGCACGACCGACTTCGTGGGCTACGAGGTCGAGAAGGCGGAGACGTCCGTCGTCGCCGTCGTGGAACGCGAGGACGGCACGGTCGAGGTGTTCCTGCAGGAGACCCCCTTCTACGCCGAGTCCGGTGGGCAGGTGGGCGACACGGGCTGGATCACGACCTTCGACGGCGTCGTCGACGTGACGGACACGACCAGTGCGCTGCCCGGCCTCACCCGCCACGTGGGCCGGATCTCCCACGGCACGATCGAGGCGGGCACGGCGGCCACGGCCATCGTCGACGGTGCCCGGCGCTCGGCCACGCGGCGCAACCACACCGGCACCCATCTCCTCCACTGGGCGCTGCGCGAGGTCCTCGGCGACCACGTCAAGCAGCAGGGATCGCTCGTCGGGCCCGACCGCCTCCGTTTCGACTTCTCGCACTTCGAGGCCCTGACCGACGACCAGATCAGCCGCATCGAGGATCTCGTCAACGAGGTCGTGCTGACCGCCGCAGGAACCGACAACCCGGTGATGACGAGGGCCGAGGCGGAGAGCCTGGGCGCGATCGCCTTCTTCGGCGACAAGTACGGCGAGACGGTCCGGGTGCTCCGGGCCGGGCCCACCCTGGAGTTCTGCGGCGGGACCCACGTGCGCAACGTGGGGGAGATCGGCGCCGTGAAGATCGTCGCCGAGGCGTCGATCGGGGCCAACGTCCGGCGCATCGAGGCGACCACCGGGCTCAACACGGTCGCCCGTCTGCGGGCCGAGGAGGCGCTCGTGGAGTCGGCTGCCTCGCTGCTGAAGGCCAAGCCCGACGAGGTCCCCGAGCGCATCGGGCGGCTCCTCGAGGAGCGGCGCGAGCTGGAGCGTCAGGTCGAGCAGCTGCGGCGGGCGGCGGCGGTCGGTCGGGCTGCCGATCTGGCCGGCCGGGCGAGCGGCGGCGTGCTGGTCGAGCGGGTCGACGGTCTCAGCCGGGACGGTCTGCGCGATCTCGCCGTGGCCGTGCGCGACCGGGGTGTCGGAGCGGTCGTGCTGATCGGTGTGGCGGACGGCGGGGGTGTGGCGCTGGCGGCGGCGACGACGCCCTCGAGCGGCCGCAACGCCGGTGCGCTGATCGCCGACGCCGCCCGGGCGGTCGGCGGCGGTGGCGGCAAGGGCGCCGATCTGGCCGTGGCCGGTGGCCGTGATCCCGAGGCGATCGACGCCGCCCTCGGGCTCGCCCGGGCCGCTGCAGGCTGATCCGTCCGCCGATCGTCCGGCTGATCCGCCGCCGGTCCGGCTCTGGGTCAAGATGGGCGGCGCATGGATGCGTCCGACACCCGGCCGGCGGCACCGGTGATCCCCCGTTCGGGGAGGGTCGCGGCGCTCGACCTCGGCACCCGGCGCATCGGGGTTGCGGGCTCGGACCTCACGCAGACCATCGCCGGGCCCCATGCCGTGATCGAGCGGCGCGGCAACCACGCCGCCGACCACGCGGCGATCCGCCGGGAGATCGTCGACGAGCTCGAGGCGGTCGGAGTGGTCGTGGGCCTGCCGATCTCCCTCGACGGCCGGGAGGGCCCTGCGGCTGCCACGGTGCGGGCCGAGCTGGCCGAGCTGGAGGCGGTGCTGCCGGTCCCCGTCGAGCTCCACGACGAGCGCTACACCACGACCATGGCCCATGCTTCGCTCATGGAGCGCCGCATGCGGGCCGAGGCGCGCCGCCGGGTGGTCGACAAGGTCGCCGCCGCCGTGCTGCTGCAGTCGTGGCTGGACGCCCGATCCGATCGGGGTGCGCGCTGATGGCCGGAGACCGCGGCAGCACCTGGGACGACGGCTCGGAGCCCTCGGCCGGCGGCGCCGACTGGAGCGACTGGGACGAGGACTCCACCGACACCTGGACCACGATGCCGCCCAGATCGCCCGCGCCGCCCAGATCGCCCGCGCCGCCCGTGCCGGCCGATCCGCCGGTGGCCCCCGAGCCACCCGTGCCGCAGGCGCCGCCGGTGGTTCGGCGACCCCCGGCCATCCCCCCGGCGCCGGCCTCTCCGTCGCGCGGGTCGGCGGGGAGGCGTACGCCCGGGAGGGTCGGTCACGACCACGGTGCAGGGCATGAGGACCGGTACGAGGAGGACGGGTACGAGGAGGACGGGTACGAGGAGGACGGGTACGAGGAGGACGGGTACGAGGACGAGCTCGTCGCCCCCGTCCGGCGGGGTCGCGGCTGTCT
>JBIKWW010000096.1:0-9577 GCA_044356125.1 Acidimicrobiia bacterium | reverse complement strand
ACCGAGACCCGAGCCCTCACCGCCACCGAGGCCGCCGAGCTCGAGGGCCTGCAGTCCGACATCGAGGCCGCCACGGACCGCCTCGAGCAGCTCAGCGCCGAAGCCGCAGCCGAGCAGACCCGCCACCGGTCCCGCGCCACGCTCGCCGCACTCGGCATCGGGCCCAACGGCGCCCCGCTCGAGGACCCCCAGACCCGCGCCCCCATGCCCGCCCTGCTCACCCGCGCCGACAGCATCGCCGAGCACCTCGTCCGCACCGGCGCGCACCGACCCGAGCCCTTCGACGTCGGCCGCCTCGTCCGGGGCCTGGCCACGGGTCAGTGGGACGGAGCCGAGACCGAGCAGCGCGCCATGAGCGAGGGCGTCTCCGCGAACGGTGGCGTCACCATCCCGACCCTCGTCTCGGCCGACATCATCGACCGCGCCCGCGCGATCTCCCGCGTCATGCAGGCCGGCGCCATCACCGTGCCCATGACGAACGCGACCTACCGGCTCCCGCGCCTCGACACCGACCCCGCCGCCGCCTGGCGGAACGAACTCGCTGCCATCGCCGACGTCACGCCGACCATGTCCGGCGTCGACCTGACCGCCCGGTCCCTCGCCTGTCTCATCCGCGTCAGCATCGAGCTGTTCGAGGACACCCCGACCCTGGGCGCGTTCCTCGCCGACGCCCTGGCCGGCGCGTTCGGCGCCGAGATGGACCGCGTCGCCCTGCTCGGCACCGGCACCGCCCCCGAGCCCCGCGGCATCCTCAACACCGCCGGCATCACCACCCAGTCCAACGGCACGAACGGCACCAGCGCCCTGACGCTGCGATCCGACTGGCACATCGACGCCGTGGCCGCCGCCCGCTCGAGCAACTTCGAGCCGACCGCCACCATCCTCCACCCGAACCTGCTGGCCCGGATGCAGCGCAACCTCGACACCAGCAACCAGTACGTGCCCCTCCCCGCCGGCCTGCCCCCGATCCTGCACACCTCGATCGTTCGCACCGGGCTCACGGTCGGCACGTCGAGCGACTGCACCGAGGCCTTCACGGGCGACTTCACGAAGCTGGGCATCGGCGTTCGTTCGCAGCTCGCCGTCCGCCTTGTGACCGAGCGGTACGCCGACACCAACGAGGTGGCCCTCGTCGCCACCATGCGCGCCGACGTCGCCGTGCTGCGCCCCGCAGCGTTCGTCCGCACCGCCGGCCTGCGCATCGTCTGATGACCAGGGCCAAGCGCAGCGTCGGGGAGCCAGACCACGACGACCTCATCGAGGACGACGACGAGCACCTCGCCCAGCTCGAGCGCGGACCCTCCGCACCTGAGCCGACCGAGCCCCTCATCGCGTCCGAGGACACGTGGATCGCGCGACCCGACCTCGGACCGAGCTTCACCACCTTCATCCCGGCAGGCCATCCCATCCCGGCCAACCTCGCCGGCCACATCGACGGCTGACCCGGGCGCCTGGGGTGGTACCCGGGCAACCCGAGGGGCGGGGCAACACGCCTCCTTTCACCCTCGGCCATCAGCCACCGACCAGCGACCCCCGCACCTCCTCAGGCGTGCGGGGGTCGCTGCGCGAGGTCGTGACGCGACAGTTCCCCAGACTTTGCGCGACACAGGCCCACTCCAGACGGGCGCCTCGGGAGTCTCTCTCCCCGGGATCTACATGCGCCCGGCGGAGTCGAGCGCCATCAACTTCGTGACCCCACGAAAATGGTCGCTGACGTGCCCCGGACCAGCTCAACGAGCGCGGCGAGAGCCTCCTCGACGCCCGCCGGCCGCCGGTCCTGCAGCACCTGCGCGAGCGCCTCAGCGAACGCCTCTCGTTCGTCCTCGGTCCGCTCGACGTAGTCCGGACCGAGCGCGTCGATCGCGTGCGCGAGCTCGTGGAGGAACGTGGACGCCGGGTCCGGCGTGGTCGAGCCGATCAGGACGATGGCCAAGCCGTCCGCCGTCGGGCGGAAGGCTCCATGCACCCCGTCGGGCAGATCCCGCGCGAGCACGTGCAGCCCCCGACGGTACCTCGACGCCACGTCCCGGACCAGCTGCTCGAGAGGCAGCCTGAGCTGCGCGTCGACGTGGAGGGTCACCCCATGACCGGGGGAGGTCATCAACATTGTTGACCCCCTGGTTGGCTCGCTCGTCTGACCGGCCGAGTGTGTTGCAGCAGCGACCCCCGTCCTCGTCGTCGTCCAGGCGCATCGACATCGCTCGGCCCGCACACGAGCGCGGCTACTGGCCGTCTACTGGCCGTGGACTGGCCGTGAGACGGCGAGAATCCGAGAGAAGTCGAGAGAAGCACGGGAAGGTATTCCCCCTGCTCAGAGGCCCGATCCTGCCTCTCAGCGCTGGTGGTGACGGTGAGCCGGCCTGTAGGCGGGGTTCTGTCCAGGCCGTCGGCGTGAGCCTCGGGCCCTGTGTGGCCATCCATCTGTGCGGTCTACCCGGGGGCATCGGACGGGCCGCCCGCCCCCTGTTCGACCTTGCTCCGGGTGGGGTTTGCCGAGCCGCCACGGTCACCCGTGACGCTGGTGCGCTCTTACCGCACCGTTTCACCCTCACCGTGCCGCCGGGCCGAAGCCCGACCCACGGCGGTCTGCTCTCTGTTGCACGGTCCGACAGGTCGCCCCGCCCTGGCTCTCGCCAGCACCCTGCCCTGCGGAGCCCCGACCTTCCTCGACCCGGTCACCGACCCGTCTCCGGGCCGACGCCGTGCCGCGGCCACCCGGCCGGCTCACCGTCCCGGGAAGTCTCCCACGCCGGCGCCCACTCCCACGCCGGCGCCCGCCGGGACGGTTGTGCCCGCTGGGACGGCCCGGCCCACGGCCGGTCGCGTGGGACACTCCTTCCATGCGCTGCGGACTCTGCGGTGGGACCACGACCCGATGGCAGCGCATCAAGGGCCATGACATCGTCGAGTGCCAGCGCTGCGGGCACCGCCAGGCGGAACTGGCGGCGTCCGCCGACCCGGTCCACCACGCCGAGGCCGTCTACGGCGACGCCTACTTCACCGAGGGCGGGGCGGGCTACGTCGACTACCACGCCGAGGCCGACCTCCTGCGCCGGCGCGGTGAGCGCTATGGCCGGATCCTCGCCCGCCACGCGACCCCGGGGCACCTGCTCGACGTCGGCGCCGCCGCCGGTTACCTGCTGGAGGGCCTGGCCGAGGCCGGGTGGTCGGGGACCGGCATCGAACCGAACATGGACATGGCCGAGGCCGCCCGGAGCCGAGGCGTCGACGTGCGCGTCGGGCTGGCCGACGAGGCGACGCTCAGCGCGCAGCGCATCGCCGAGGGGAGCCTCGATGCGATCTCCATGATCCAGGTCATCGCCCACGTGCTCGACCCGGTCGCATCCCTGCGGGCCCTCACCCGCCGCCTGCGTCCCGGAGGGCTCCTCCTCGTCGAGACCTGGGACCGCTCGAGCCTCACCGCCCGGGCGCTCGGCACCCGATGGCACGAGTGGTCGCCGCCCTCGGTCGTGCACTGGTTCCGCCGCCCCGAGCTCGACGCCACCGCCACCCGGGTCGGGCTGCTCCCTGTCGCCCATGGCCGCATGGCCAAGCAGATCGCCGCCGCCCACGCAGCAGCGCTGCTCACGGCCGGCAACCCCGATGGCGCCGCCTCCCGCCTGGCCCGGCGCATTCCGCCCAGGGCCGTGCTGCCGTACCCGGCCGAGGACCTGTTCTGGGCGCTGTACCGGCGTCCTGCAGCCGCGTGACCGATGAGCCGATGGCCGTCGACGGTTCGCGCTACGGCTCCCCATTGGGCACACTGCTTCCCGTGACCGGCATTCGCCAGCGCCTCAGCGGCCTGCTCGCCCTCGCCGCCGGACTCGGGGCCGGACAGTTCGTGGCCGCCGCCGGGGACCGCCGCTCGCCGGTGCTGGCCGTCGCCGACACGGTGGTCGACCGCTCACCCGAGTGGATCGTGCGCCGTGCCATCGACCTGTTCGGAACGGCGGACAAGGTCGTTCTGATCGCCACGATCGTCGTGATCCTGGTGCTGGCCGCGCCGGCCGTGCTCCGGGCCGCCGCCCTCGGACGCCGCCGGATCGCCCTGGCGGCCACGCTCGCTGTGGGTGCATTGGGTGCCTACCTGGCGACCTCGGGGCGCCAGGGGTCCGGTGCCGACATCGCCCCGATCGCCGCGGCGACCGCCGTGTTCGCCGCCTTCGTGCTGGTCGCCGGGCGCAGGCCCGGTCGGGTGCGGACGCCCGGCGGAGCGCCCGCCGCAGGTGCGCCCCTCGGCGAGCGTCCGGCCGAAGAGCCCGTCGGCCCGGAGGCCGACGCCGCCGTGCTCCAGACCATCCCGTTGCCGGAACGGCCCCCGGTGACCATCCTCGGACGCCGCCAGCTCCTCGTCGCCGGTGCCATCGCCGTCGGCGGCGGTCTCGGCGGACGGCTGCTCAGCACCTCGCGGACCACGGTCGAACGCTCGACCATCGCCCTGCCCCAACCCCGTTCCGTCACCGGCACGGCCCCGGTCGGCGCCCCGCCGCTCCCCGGCGTGTCGAGCTTCATCACGCCCAACGAGCGCTTCTACCGGATCGACACGGCCCTGCTCGTCCCCCAGGTGGACCACCGGACCTGGAAGCTCCGCATCGACGGCGCCGTCCGCAAGCCCCTCGTGCTCACCTACGACGATCTCCTCCGTCGCCCCCACATCGAGCACGTCGCAACGATGCTGTGCGTCTCCAACGAGATCGGCGGGGATCTCATCGGCACCGCCCGCTGGCAGGGTGTGCTGCTGCGCGACCTGCTCGAGGAAGCGGGCGTCGAGCCCGGCGGAACCCAGGTGTTCTCCACCTCCGTCGACGGCTGGACGTGCGGCTTCCCCACCGAACTCGCCCTCGACGGCCGCAACGCCATGGTGGCGATCGGGATGAACGGCGAACCCCTCCCCGTCCGGCACGGCTTCCCCGCCCGGCTCATCGTTCCCGGCCTCTACGGCTACGTGTCGTCAACCAAGTGGCTGGCCCGCATCGAGCTCAACGACTGGGCCACCAACGACGGCTACTGGATGCCCCGGGGCTGGTCCAAGGAAGGTCCGGTCAAGCCCGGTTCCCGCATCGACACCCCCCGGCGCGGCACCGTGGTGCAGCCCGGTCGCGTGGGCGTCGGCGGCGTCGCCTGGGCCAACCACCGTGGGGTCGACGCCGTCCAGGTCCGAGTCGACGAAGGCGACTGGCAGGACGCCACCCTGCACGAGGGCGTCAATGACGACTCCTGGCGCCAGTGGACCTGGGCCTGGAACGACGCCGCCCGTGGTGGCCACCAACTCGAGGTCCGCATGCGCACCAGGGACGGCGAGTGGCAGACCGGCGAGTCCGCCGAGGTCGCCCCCAACGGCGCCACCGGCTGGCACTCGGTCTTCGTCAACGTGGCCTGACGGGCGCCGGCCGGCAACGGGGCTGGCAACGTGGCCTGACGCGTGCCGGCCGGCAACGGGGCTGGGACGGGGCTGGTGACGGGGCCGGAAACAGGGCGCCCTGGGCTCTCCGGAGCTCAGAAGTCCAGCGCCGACAGCGCCGGGATCCATCCGTCGGAGGCCAGACGGGCCTGCGCCCAGCGGGCCCGCACCTCGTCCCGACGGCCCAGCGCACCGGGTCGGGGCTCGGCGACCGCCGACGGACGCCAGGCGGCTCCGATGTCGGACATGTCCGACCACGTGCCGACGGCGAGCCCGGCCAGGAAGGCCGCCCCGAGCGACGTCGCCTCCCGAACCGGTGAGACCTCGACCCGTCGGCCCGACGCATCGGCCAGCGCCTGGACGAAGACCGAGTTCACCGTCATCCCGCCATCGACGCAGAGGCGCTCGATCGACAGGCCGGTGTCCAATTCGGCCGCCTCCACCAGATCGACGGCGGCATGGGCCACGCCTTCGAGCACGGCCCGGCACAACTCGGCCCGGCCCGTCCCGCGGGTCATGCCGACCAGCGCGCCCCGCGCTCCGTAGTCCCACGACGGGGTGGCCGTGCCCAGCAACGCGGGCACGAACCAGACGTCGCCGGTGTCGGTGCACTGCGCCGCCCACCGCTCGCTGTCGGCGGCGTCGGTGATGATCCCGAGGTCGTCGCGGAGCCAGTCGACGCACGAGCCCGCCGTCAGCATGATCGCCTCCTGACCCCAGGTGACGCCCTCGGCGTCCCGCCAGGCCGCGATGGGAATCGTGCCGCCCGGGAAGCGGCCCGCCAGACGCGGGGGAGTGCGCCCGGCGCACACGTCGAGCATCCCGCCCGTTCCGAACGTGATCTTGGCCCGACCGGGCTGCACGCAACCCTGTCCGATCAGCGAAGCCTGCTGGTCGCCTGCGATCCCTGCGATCGGAGGCGACCCGGCCAGGGCCGTCGCCCGGCCCACCACGCCGGTCGAGTCCACGATCCGCGGCAGCATCGAGGACGGGATGTTCAGCGCGCTGAGCATCTCGGAATCCCAGGCGACGTCGCCGTCCACCACACGTGACAGGCCGGTCACGGCTGCGTTCGTCGCGTCGGTGACGTGCTCCTCGCCGCCGGTCAGCAGCCAGATGAGCCAGGTGTCGACGGTGCCGAAGCACAGGTCCCGGGAACGGTCCGGATCGTGGGTGTCGAGCAGCCACGCCACCTTGGTCGCCGATGCGTTGGGCGCGACCCGTCGGCCCTGTGCCCCGAGCGTCAGGCAGTGGCCGACGGTGC
This sequence comes from Acidimicrobiia bacterium, assembly GCA_044356125.1. Classification (GTDB taxonomy): domain Bacteria; phylum Actinomycetota; class Acidimicrobiia; order Acidimicrobiales; family JANYDT01; genus JBIKWW01. The sequence continues at coordinate 2,912 of JBIKWW010000096.1, read as the reverse complement.
GTAGGTCCTGCCAGCCGAGGGCGGGCCCGACGGGACGGCTGGTGGCGCGGTCCCAGACGATGGTCGAGCAGCGCTGGTTGGCGATGCCCACGCACCGGACCGGCCCCACCCGGGCGGTGATCCCCGCCGCCAGATCCAGAGCCAGCGCGCCCAGCGCGGCAGCGTCGAACTCGACACCGCCGGGGAAGGGGTTCTGCGGAGGGAAGCGGCGGTGCTCCTCGGCCAGGACGGCGGCATCCGGGCCGACCGCCGCAGCGCGCACACCGCTGGTCCCGACGTCGATGACGAGAATGGTCACGGGCGCGACCCTACGCCCGGCCCTAGCCGCCCCGGCCCAGCTGGCGGTTGCGGGAGACGCCCACCATGCCGCCCAGGGTGGAAACCACTGCGGCCAGGCCGATGGCGAACAGGATGCCGACCGGGTTGCGGCCGCCCTGCACCACCCCGACAGCGGTGAACGGCACTGCTGCCAGCGCCCCCGAGGCGGCGGCGTTGGCCAGCGGCGCGCCCGGCACCAGCAGCGCCGAACGGAAGCCACCGAGCAGGAAGCCGACGAAGGCGGCGATGGTGAAGACCGACGTGCGCGTGCCGGAGTCCCAGTCCAGCAGCCCGCCGCCGAGCAGTGCGACGGCGAGGCCCATCCCGGAGGTGATCAGCGCGCTGAGGGCTCCGCCGCCCGCCCCCCGCCAGGTGATCCCCTGCGGCACCAGCGGGCTCATGGGACGACCACCTCACCGAACGGCGAAGCCAGTCCGAGCTTGCCCGGGTTGAGCACTCCGGCAGGGTCGAGCGCCGCCTTGAGGGCCTCGAGCACGGCGAATCCCGGTCCCAGCGAGGCGCGCAGGTGGCGGCCCCGGAGCAGGCCGATCCCGTGATGGTGGCTGACGGCCCCGCCGCAGGCCATCGTCGCGGCCATGGCCGCATCCCAGGCCGCCCGGTACCAGGCATCGGGTTCGGCCGATCGGCCGGCGATCGTGAAGTACAGGCAGGCTCCATCGGCGTAGGCGTGGGACTGGTGGCAGCTCACCACCTTGGTCCCCTCGACCGATGCGATCGCCGCCGTCACCTCCCGGTGCACGGCCGGCAGCGCCGTCCACGACGCGGCCACCTCGACGGTGTCGACGATCCAACCCGCCGTCACAGCGCTCTGCAGACCCGAGACGTCGTTGCGGTGCGACATCCAGCGGTCGACGGCGGCGATGTCGCACGACTGTGCTCCGAGGCCCAGGCACTCGGCCCGCACGACCGTCATCGTGGCCTCGACGATCACGGGATCACCCTCGTCGAGCACCAGCAGCGCGTGACGCCCGTCGGGCCCGGCCAACCCCCGCTGGCGCACCGACTCCCGCTCGTCGTAGAGGCGCAGCACGGCGGGCGTCGCCCCCCGGCGCAGGATGCGGCGGCAGGCTTCGAGCCCATCGGCGAACGAGGCGAAGGTGCAGGCCCAGCGGGCCTCGTGGGCGGGAACCGGGCGGGCCCGCAGCGTCACCTCGGTCACGATCCCCAGGGTTCCCTCGGAGCCGAGCACCAGCTGGGTCAGATCGGGACCTGACGCCTCCCGGGGGGCGCGCCCGCCGGTGGTGACGACCGTGCCGTCGGCCAGCACCACCTCGAGGCCGGCCACGAGATCCTCGACCTTGCCGTACCGCGTCGAGTACTGACCTGCTCCACGGCAGGCGACCCAGCCCCCGACCGTCGCCAGGGCCATCGACTGGGGCCAGTGCCCGACCGTCAGCGAGTACGTCGCGCGCAGATGATCTTCGAGGTCGTCGCCGAAGGTTCCGGGAAGGACACGTACGAGGCCGCTCGTGGCGTCAACCGACACGACACCCTGCATGGAGGTCATGTCGAGGACCACGCCGCCGTGGACCGGCAGCGAGGCCCCGCACACTCCCGAGCGGCCGCCGGCCGCCGTCACCGGGACCCGGGTGGTCGAGCAGTCGGTCAGGACCCGGGCCACGTCCCCGGCGTCGCGGGGGCGCACCACCGCTCCGGGCCGGTGCGAGGACAGCGCACCGGACTCGACCGTCCACCCCAGGGAACGCGGCCACCAGTCCCGGGCGGACTCGGCGGTGGTCACGGTGTCGACGGCGACGTCGAGTCCGTCGGCCCGCCATGCGCCGATCAGCTCCGACGGGACCGCCACGCGGGACGCCCGGATCGCGGGCGCGGCCCTGATCTGGTCGGGCAGGGGGATGGGCGGCTGGGGGCTCCTCACGGACCGGACGGTACCGGGGCGGCTCCCGCTCCGGGGACGAACCGGCCGTCCCGCACGGCCAGCACCCCGCCGGCACCGGCGAGCAGGGCCGTGGCGACCGAACCGGTGCGACGGACCTCGCCCGGTCGCGCCCAGGCCAGTTCGGCCACCTCCCAGGAAGAGCGGTACGCCTCCCCGTTCACCCGGTCGGCGAACACCACGTGCTCGAGGTGGCCCCGGCGGCTCATGACGTGCACCAGTCGGCCCTCGCCGCGCAGCCCGGTCTCCTCCCGCAGTTCCCGCAGCGCCCCGGCCACCGGGTCCTCGTCGTCGGCCAGGAAGCCTCCCGGCGGGGACCAGGTGCGGCGGTACACGGCCCGCACGAGCAGCAGGCGCCCCTCGGCGTCCAGGACGACGGCCATCGCCCCCCGGCTCGGGTGCCCGCCCCGCAGGCCCCTCAGGAGCCGCCGACCGATGCCCAGGATCTCCCCGACGGCGCTGAGGGGCGGGCGGATCACCGCAGCGACGCCCGCTCGTCGTCGATCACGGCCTGCAGCGCGTCGATCTCCGAGGCCGTGCGTGCACGATCCCAGCCGAGCTCCGTGGCCAGGAGAGCGGCCGTGGGGACCATCGCCGCCTCGGTGGCGTCGCGGTCGGCGAGCAGCGACCTGGTCCGTCGGACCAGCACGTCATCGAGGTGGTGGGCCATCTCGGA
>JBIKWW010000504.1:0-2636 GCA_044356125.1 Acidimicrobiia bacterium | reverse complement strand
CGTCACTGCTTCATGCGGCTGTCGGAGGGATCGAACAGCGGCTGGCTGCCGACCCGGGCCACGGTCACGGGGTACAGCTCGTTCATGTACTTGACCTGGAGCCGGGTGCCCTCGACGGCGTGCTCGGGAGGCAGGTAGGCCATGAGGAGGTACTTCCCGAGCGACGGGGCGGCACCGGCCGTCGTGACCCGCGAGACCCGGCCCCTGGCGTCGACGATGCGCTCGCCCGAGAGCGTGAGGATCGGCTCGTTGCCCCCGGTGGGGAAGCGGTCGTAGCCCTCGGCGCAGCGCTGCGAGTCCATCGACAGGGTGCACATGAGCGCCGCCGGGGCGTTCTCACGGGCCTTCAGGTAGGCGGTCTTGCCGATGAAGTCGGCGCTCTTCACCCGGGGGCGGGCGAGCCCGGCCTCGACGGGGCCGTACTCGCTCTCGAGCTCCGATCCCATGAGACGGTAGCCCTTCTCGATGCGCCCGGTGAGGCCGTACACGCCGATGCCGACGGGCACCACGCCGAACTCCTGGCCGGCGGCCCAGAGCGTGTCCCAGAGGCGCAGGCCGTGCTCCATCTTCGTGGTGATCTCCCAGCCGAGCTCGCCGACGTAGGAGATGCGGAACATCACCGTGGGCACACCGTCGATGAGGACCTCGCGCTCCGAGCCGTAGGGGAAGCCCTCGTGGCTGACGTCGCCCTCGGCCACCTTCCCGACGAGGTTGCGGGCGTTGGGGCCCCACACGCCGATGGTGCACAGACCCGAGGAGCGGTCCTCGACGTGGACCGATCCGTCGCGCGGGGCGTGGCGCTTGATCCAGTGCAGGTCGCGGCCGCCGTCGAAGGCGCCGGTCACGAAGCGGAAGTGCTGCTCGCCGAGGCGCTGGACCGTGAGGTCGGCCCGGAAGCCGCCGTGGGGGGTCAGCATCGGGGTGTACACCGCACCGCCGACGGGCACGTCGCAGTTGTTGACCGTGAGGTACTGCACGTAGGCGAGGGCGCCGGGGCCGGTGACGTCGATCTGGTTGAACGCGGTCAGATCGACCATGCCGACGCTCTCGCGCATGGCGAGGTGCTCGGCGTTGATGATCGGCGACCACCAGCGGGCGTCCCACTCGTGGGTGCGGGGCCTGCAGGCGTCGGGGTACTTCTCCATCAGCGTGGCGTTGGACTCGTACCACTGCGGACGCTCCCAGCCGCGGGCGTCGAAGAAGACGGCCCCGAGGGCCTCCTCGCGGGCGTAGAAGGGGCTGCGGCGCATGCCCCGCTCGCTGCCCCACTGCTCGCGGGGGTGGACGATGCCGTAGGTCTTGTTGAAGTGCTCCGAGCAGCGGGCGTTGATGTGGTGCTCGGTGCGCTCGTGGGGATAGAGGCGGCTGATGTCGGAGCTGTGGGGATCGCACAGGTGCGGGTAGCCGTGGACCATCCACTCGGCCACGATCTGGGCGATGCCGGGGCCCTCCTTGATCCACACGGCGGCCGCCGACCAGAGGTTGCGGACCTCGACGGTCTCACCGAGCACGGGCATGGCGTCGGGTGTCAGCGAGAGCAGGCCGTTGATGGCGTAGCGGATCTCGGCGGTCTCGAGGATCTCGCCCATGAGCTCGAGGGCCTGCTCCATCTGCGGCTCGAAGTCCTCGTAGGTGAGGGGCAGCTCGGTGGGGGAGAGGGCCGACTCCTCGATCGAGGGGATGTCGTCGGGGCGCATGAGGATCGGTCGGTGCGCATACGAACCGACCTCCATGGAGCCGGCGGTCTGGCGCTCGTAGCAGAACGTGTCCATGTCGCGCACGATCGGGTAGGCGACCTCCTTGCCGGAGCGCTGCAGGATCTCGATGGGGCCGACGTCGGCCATCTGGTGGACCGCGGGCGTCAGGGGGATGGTGGCACCGGCCATGCGGGCGATGCGGGGGCTCCACACGCCGCAGGCGATGGCCACGTGCTCGGCCTCGATGCGGCCCTTGTCGGTGACGACGGCCCTGATCTGCCCGTCCTCCACCTCGAGGTCCATCACCTCGGTGTTGGGGAACACGCGCATGCCGTTGGCGACGGCCTCCTCGCGCATGATCGTGCCGGCGCGCAGGGAGTCGACGACCGAGACCGACGGCGTGTACCAACCGCCCAGGATGATGTCCTCGTTGATGAACGGGACGAGCTCCTTGACCTCGGCCGGCGTGAGCAGTCGGGCGTCGATCCCCCACGAGGTGGCCGAGGTGGCCCGGCGACGCAGCTCCTCGAGGCGCTCGGGCTTGCGGGCGACCTCGATGCCGCCGCAGGTGGAGTTCACGCCCAGCGCCTCGTACTGGCGCTGGCTCTCGAGGGTGAGGAACGCCATCTCCTTGTTGTGGTCCGTCGGGAAGATGAAGTTCGAGGCGTGGCCGGTGGAGCCGCCGGGGTTGGGCAGGGGGCCCTTGTCGATGAGCACCAGGTCGGTCCAGCCCAGGCGGGCGAGATGGCCGGCCAGGCAGTTGCCGACGATGCCGGCTCCGATGATCACGCACTTGGCCTTGGCCGGCAGCTCGCTCACTCGTCCCCCTCGGGTTGCGCTGCCGGTGGCAGCGGTTGTGTCCGTGAGATATATCACGGCGGTACCCTGGGCGCCATCGCCGCCACGTCGCTGGCCGATCAGGCCTACCGGGAGCTGAAG
>JBIKWW010000502.1:0-2654 GCA_044356125.1 Acidimicrobiia bacterium | reverse complement strand
AGCTGCGCCAACTGCGGCGGGCCCTACTGGGACAGCTACTCGGTCACCAAGGGCGTCGACCAGATCATCCCGGTCGACGTGTACGTGCCCGGATGCCCGCCCCGCCCCGAGGCCCTGCTCGAGGGCATCGTGCTGCTCCAGGAGCGCATCCAGAACGAGGACATGGCCGAGAAGTGGGCCGGCGACCCGATCGTCGTCGGCGGCGGTTCCATCTCCTGAACCCGGGCTGCTGATCCGGGCCTGCGCCCCGATCGCCGGCGCCCTTCCCTCGGCGGTGTTGCCGCCCTTCCCTCGGCGGTGTTGCCGCCCTTCCCTCGGCGGTGTTGCCGCCCTTCCCTCGGCGGTGTTTCCGCCCTTCCTCTCGGGTCATCCCGGCGCTTCCCCCTGCCGACGCAACCGACCGCGCCGCCATGGCTCGCGGTCCGACGACGGGACGGGACGATGACCACGACGATGACGATGACGATGACGATGACGATGACCGCGACCACGACCGCGACCACGACCACGACCGCGACCGCGACCGCGAAGGCCGCGACCATGCCGTCGGTGGGGGCGTGGGACCCGGGCCCGGCTGTGGCAGCGTGGTCAGGGGCCGGGTGGTCAGGGGCCGGGTGGTCAGGGGCCGCGGACTCGGCCCAGTTCGAGCAGGCGGCCGGCGCCGCCCGCCGCGCCGCCGCTTCGGTGCGCTCCTGCAGCTCGGCGGTCGGCATGGCGCGCTGCGCCACCGACGGGCGCTGGCTGGGGCCCGGGCCTGACCAGCTGCGTGATGCCGTCGCCCGCTGGTGCGGCGATGCCATCGACGAGGCGGCACGCCTCGACGCCCTGGCCACCCGGCTCGAGGAGTCTGCCGCCCTCACCCGCGTTCTGGAACAGGAACGCCTCGAACAGGAACGCCTCGAACAGGAACGCCTCGAACAGGAACGCCTCGAACAGGCACTCCCGGCGCAGGAGCCCGGAGGGCAGGACCCCAGGGACCAGGAAGCAGCCGCCCGTGCGTGAGGTCGTCGGAGCCGAGCCCGACGCCGTCGCCACGTTGGTCGCCGTCCTCGGGCAGGCCGCCGAGACCCTCCGAAGGGCAGGGCCCGACACCGACGGTCACGCACCGCAGGATCTGGCTGCCGAACTCGGCCACGGCTGTCTCGTCCTCGCCCGCCGGGCCGCCGAGCTGGCCGACGCCGCAGCCCGGTCCGCGGCGGCGTTCGTGCGCGCCGACGTCGACGGCGTCGGGCTCCCGTCGCCATCGCCGCGGCCTTCCCGTCGCCTGCCCGGGCCGGCACCATCCGGACGGATGGCGGTCAGGCTCCGGGCCCCGGGCGTCCCCCCGGCGCGACCACTGCCCACCGAGCTTCCCGCCCATCCGGTCGCCGCCGTCGTCGCCGTGGCCCGGAGCCAGGTCGGCTACCGCGAAGGCCGCTCCAACGCGACCCTGTTCGGCACCTGGGCCGGTGCCCCGAACGCCGCCTGGTGCGCGTCGTTCGTCTCCTGGGTCTTCGCCGCGGCGGGTCGTCCGCTGCCTGCCGTGGACGTGCCGCGGGGCTTCGTCGGGGTCGGCAACGGTCGGCGCTGGGCCCACCGGCAGGGGCGTTCGCACCGCCGGCCGGCACCGGGCGACATCGTCACGACCGTCCGGCGCGACGGACGAGGGCACACCGGCATCGTCGTGGCCGTGCTCGACGACGGGCGGATCCGGACCGTCGAGGGGAACACCACGGCGGGCGGGGGACGGGAGGGGGTCGTGGTGGCCGAACGGGTCCGGCGCGTCACCCCGGGCATGCGCTTCTGGCGCCCATGAGGGGGCCCGATGACGTTCGGGGCGATCACGGCGGGTGATCGCTCGTCGCGTCGATCGCCCTGATGGTTGGTCGCTCCCCGGACCGGTGGGTAGGCTCCCCCTCCGTGTCCGTCGACGAAGCTGTCAGCGCGCCCGCCGACGCCGTGGCGGAGGAGTTCCTCCGTTCGCTGCGCGCCGAGCTCGGATCGGATGTGCTCGATGCCGTCGAGCAGCGGGGTGAGCTCTACATCCGGGTTCCCGCCGCCCGCTGGCGTGGGACCGCCGAGATCGCCCGCCGGAAGCTGGGCCTGAGCTACTTCGGATTCCTGTCGGGCCTCGACTGGTTGGACTCCCCGCTGCAGACCACCCGCTACGAGAACGTATGGGGGTCCGTCGAGGGGGAGGAGGGTGGCGAGGACGCAGTCGACGCTGCGGGGCCCGACGCCGCGGCCACCGATGCACCGGGCACCGGTGCGGCGGCCTGGCAGACCGGTCTGGCCGGCGGTGAGAGCCGGTTCCAGGTCTTCTGTCGCCTGTACTCACCGGTCCGCCGACGCGGCATCGTCGTCAAGGCCGATCTCGACGCCGACGAGCCCCGCGTGGCCAGCCTGGTCCCCGTGTACGCCGGCGCCAACTGGCACGAACGGGAATGCTGGGAGATGTACGGGTTCTGGTTCGAGGGTCACCCGGCGCTCCGCCACATCTACCTGCCGACCGGGTTCGAGGGGTACCCGCTGCGCAAGGACTTCCCCCTCCTGGCCCGCGAGGTCAAGCCCTGGCCGGGTCTCACCAACGTCGAGCCCATCGCCGGAGAGGGCGACGAGGAAGGGGCAGAGGGATGACCGCCACCATGGGTCCGGCCAGCACGACGGCCTTCACC
>JBIKWW010000501.1:0-2655 GCA_044356125.1 Acidimicrobiia bacterium | reverse complement strand
GTCCGATGCCGGGCACTCGTCCGCAGCTCCTGCTGGTGAGACCGATGCCGGGCATTCGTCGGGTGATGCCGGGCATTCCTCGGGCGACACGGCGGAGGCCGACCCCTTGGCGGCCTCGGGCGATGCGGCGTCGACGACCATCACCCCGGGCGGGACGACGGAGATCTCGGTGGCCGACGCCGAGGAGGCGAACCGCCTGGCCGAGCAGATCACCGCCGAGTCTTCGACCGACGGCCCGACCCCGTCGACGAAGTCAACACCGCTCACCGATGCGGTCAAGCGCAACGTCGCGGCGGTCGTGGACCGCGTGTCGAAGTCACCGCTCATCATCGACCGGATCAGGAAGGACCGGCTCCTCGTCGTGGGGGGCGTGTACGACCTCGAGACCGGGCTCGTGGAGCTGACGGCCAACGTGCCGGACCAGTTCAAGCCGCAGACGGTCGCTCCTGCCGAGGGCGACCCCGCCACGACGGGCTGAGATCGCCCCGATGGGCCCGGAGGGCCGCTGCGCCCAGTGAAGGCTGGGCAGTTGGCCCGCTCCGAACTGCTGGATCGCCCCAGCCTTCGGTGGATCCGGCGGTCTTCGACGGGCCGAAGCGGGGACCTGGCCGACGCGGCCATCCTCACGTCCCGGCGCGGGCGTGGGCGCCCAGACGGGCGCGTGCCTCCTGGTCGAGGAGCCCGATGACGTCGTGGACCACGGCGTGGACCAGGACGTGGGCCCCCTGAACCCCCTGAACCGCCCGCAGCGCCGCCGCCGTCTCCGACCGTGGCCGGGGCACAACCGTCGTCAGAACGACGACGGGAACCTCGGGTTCGCACGCCCGTAGCGCCGTGGCGCGTCCGATCGTGCTCCACACGACGTCGGCCCGGGACATCCCACCCCGCACCGCGGTGTGGGGTCCGGCCACCAGGAACGACCACGTCCGGCCCGTCGCGTCGATCGCCCGCAGGTCGGCGACCGTTCCGCTCCGGGCCACCCGCACGTCCTCGCGGACCTCGGTGAAGCCGGCGTCACGCACTGCGTCGAAGGCGATCCGGGCGGCCCCCCGCACGTCGACGACATCGGGTTGTCGGGCGCCTTCGGCCTCCAGCCGGCGCCGGGCGATCCCGACGTAGGCCGGGTCGAGGTCGTAGCCCACGTAGCGCCGGCCCAGTTGCGCGGCCGCCACGACGGTCGATCCGCTCCCCAGGAAGGGATCGAGCACGAGATCACCTTCGTAGGTGTACAGACGGATCAGCTGGGCGGGCAGCTCCACCGGGAACGGCGCCGGGTGACCGACGCGCCGGGCACTCTCGGGGGCCAGCTCCCACACGTCGAGGGTGAGCGACATGAAGTCCTCGGCCGTCAGCGTGCTGGTGTGGGGAAGCCCTTCGGCGGCCCGCCGCTTGGCCGTACGCGCCCGGTCGAAGCGGCCCTTGCTGGCCACCACCACCCGCTCGGTGATGTCGCGCACCACCGGGTTGGAGGCGCTGCGGAACGAGCCCCACGCGCAGTTGCCGCTGGCGCCGTCGCCCTTGCGCCAGATCAGCTCGCCGCGCAGCAGCAGGCCGAGGTCGTCCTGGAGGATCCTGATGACGTCGGAGGACAGGCTCCGGTACGGCTTGCGCCCGAGGTTGGCGACGTTCACGGCGATGCGCCCACCCGGTTCGAGCACCCGGCGGCACTCGGCGAACACCTCGCGCAGCATGTCGAGGTACTCGAGGTAGGAGGCCGGGACACCGTCTCGCTCGAGCTCCTCCTCGTACTGCTTGCCGGCGAAGTAGGGCGGTGACGTGACGACCAGCGCGACGGACCCGTCGGGCACGTCGCCCATGTGGCGGGCATCGCCGGCCACGAGCGGTTCCGCCATTGCTGACGGCACAAGGACCGTGTCGTCGTCGGACTGCGTCGGCGCGCTGAACCGGCCGTAGAAGCCCGACGAGTCGTGGCTCTCGCGGCGGCCGACCCCGAAGCTCGAGGTCGAGGTGGACTTCGAGGTCCGGGGCGCCCGCGCCATCAGGCGGCGGCCACGGCGGCCGCGCTCTGCTCGATCAGGCGCAGCAGGTCGTCGCGGCCGAGTGATCCCCGGGGCAGCACGATCAGGCGGTGCACCCCGAGGTCGCGGTACCCGGCCACCGACTCCGGCGTGAGCGGCACAGGCGGTGGCGTGATGCTGATCTCCAGCTCCCCCAGGGAAGCGGGGCGCTCCAGGCCCTCACCGACCTCGCGCAGGCGCTGCAGGCACGAGGCCGTGGCGGCGTGATCGAGAGCGAAGCCGTACCAGCCGTGACAGCGGCGGACCGAGCGCGAGTAGGCGCCGTCGCCCCGCCCGCCCATGATCCACGGTACGGGCTGCTGCACCGGGCGGGGTCGGGCCTGCACGCCGGAGAACGACCAGTAGGGGCCCTCGTGGTGGGGCTGGTCCATCGTCCAGATGGCCTCCATGGCGGACATGGCGTCCTCGACGCGCCGGCCCCGGTTGTCGAAGGGCGTGTGGAGGGCGGCGAACTCCTGGTGGAGGTACCCGGCGCCGATGCCGAGCATCAGGCGGCCGTTGCTCATCACGTCGAGCGACGCCATCTCCTTGGCCAGCACCAGGGGATTGCGCTGCGGGAGGATCACGATCCCCGTGCCCAGGCGGATCGTCCGGGTGCGGGCGGCGATGAAGGCCA
>JBIKWW010000498.1:0-2668 GCA_044356125.1 Acidimicrobiia bacterium | reverse complement strand
TCAGACCGGAACCGGTGCTGTCGCCTCCTCCGCTCCGGCCACGGCGGTGTTCCAGCCGACGGTCACCTGGTCGCCCTGCGGCACGGGCATCGAGTGCGGCCAGCTGACGGTCCCCGTCGACTACGCCAACCAGGGCGGATCGAAGGTTCAGCTCGGGGTCGTCCGGCGTCCCGCCCGAGTGCCGTCGCAGCGCATCGGCATCCTCGTCATGAATCCCGGAGGTCCAGCCGGATCGGCGTACGACCAGGTGTCGAACCCGAAGACGCTCGAGTCCATCCCCGGCCAGATCGTCGACAGGTTCGACATCATCGGCATCGATCCGCGCGGCGTCAACCGCTCCATCCCCGTGCTCTGCGCGGTGAACCCACCGTCGGTGACGGAGCGGACGGAGCGGTCGAAGGCCTATGCCGGGTCCTGCGGGCAGCGCAGCGGCAACGTCCTTCCCCACGTCGGGACCGACAGTTCCGCGCGTGACATCGAATCGCTTCGGGTGGCCATGGGCGAGAACCAGATCTCGTACGTCGGCTACTCCTACGGCACCTATCTCGGCGGGCTCTACGCGCAGCTCTATCCCGACCGCGTCCGCTCCATGGTGCTCGACGGCGGCGTGGACCCGACGCGCTTCGGCGTGGCCCAGATCGAGGACCGGCTCCGCGCCCAGGAGCGCACCCTGAACGCGTTCTTCGCGGCCTGCCGTGCCGTGCCCGAGCAGCAGTGCCCGCTGCGCACCGGAGGCAAGGACCCGCGGGTGCGCTTCGAGGAGCTCCTGCTGATCGCCTCCCAGACCGGCATCGGCCGGGAGAAGCTGAACCGTGACATGCTCGAGGGGCTGACGGGCACCCTGCTCGAGGAGTCGTGGCCGGGCCTGGCGCTGGCACTCGCGGAGCTGAGCCAGGGGGGTACCTCCATTGCCTTCGCCGTGTTCGACTACCTCGACTCGGACTCCAGCGCGCGCTACGAGGACGGCAGCTTCGAGGCGATCGCGTGCCGCGACGGGATCTTCCCGTCAGGGCGCCCCGAGGAGAACGTGACCCCCGCGCAGCGACTGGAGCGCTACAAGGCGGCGGCACCGCACTTCCTGTTCTTCTCGGACTACTGGGCCAACGACGCCATGTGCATGTCGTGGCCGGTCCCTGCTCGCCCGAAGGCCCCGCTCTCGACGACTGCCGGGGCTGCCGTCATGGTCATCGGCAACTCCCTCGACTTCCGCACACCGATCGAGTGGAGCCGAGGGATCGCCCAGCAGCTCGGAGCGTCGCTCGTCACCTACGACGACTACGGGCACACGATCGCGTTCGACGGCGATCGCTGCATCGACGACGCGGTCACGAAGATGCTGGTGTCGGTCACGCCGTCACCCGGCCTCATCTGCTGATCGGCGACGATGGCCGTCCTCCTCCGGGGTGGCGGCGGCGGGGCTACTCCTGCCCGACGCGACGGCGGATGATCTCGATGCGCTGACCGGCCTGGTTGGCGTCGGCCCCCTTGAGGTCGAGCAGGGCGGCGCGGTCCTCGTCGGCCTGTCGGGCGGCATCGGCGTCGGCGTCGGCCAGGGCGGCGTCCACTCCCTCGGCGGCCACCTTCTGCGCCCACTCGACCAGCGCGCTGACCATCTCGGACTCGGGCACGACCTTCACCACCTGACCCTTCACGAACAGATGGCCCTTCTTGCGGCCGGCGGCGATCCCCACCTCGGCCGAGCTGGCCTCGCCCGGGCCGTTGACGACGCAGCCCATGACGGCCACCTGGATGGGGACGTTGAGTGCCTGCAGCGCGTCCTGGGCGGCGTTGGCGACGGCGATCACGTCCACCTCGGCCCGCCCACAGCTCGGACAGGCGATCAGGTCCAGGCCCCGGCGCTCCCTCAGGCCGAGCGACTCGAGCAACTGGCGGCCCGCCCTGGCCTCTTCGACCGGGTCGGCCGTGAGCGAGTAGCGGATCGTGTCGCCGATGCCCTCGGCCAGCAGGGTGGCGATCCCCGCCGTCGCCTTCACCAGCCCCCCGGGCAGGGGCCCGGCCTCGGTGACGCCGAGGTGCAGCGGGAAGTCGACCTGTGAGGACAGCAGCCGGTAGGACTCGATCATGAGCGCCGGGTTCGAGGCCTTCACCGAGATCTTGACGTCCTCGAAGCCGACCTCGGCGAAGTAGACCAGTTCCCGGTGGGCGCTGGCCACGAGGCCTTCCGGGGTCTGCCCGTAGCGGGCCTCGATGTCGGGGTCGAGGGAGCCGCCGTTCACCCCGATGCGGATCGGGACCTTGCGGTCCCGCGCCTCCCGGGCGACGGTCTTCACGTGGTCGGCCTTGCGGATGTTGCCCGGGTTGAGGCGCAGTCCGTGCACCCCGGCGTCGAGGGCGGCCAGGGCGAGCTGGTACTGGAAGTGGATGTCGGCCACGATCGGGATCGGCGAGCGGGGGACGATCTGGGCGAGGCCCTCGGCCGCCTCGGGCTCGTTGCAGGTGCACCGAACGATGTCGCATCCGGCTGCGGCCAGGGCGTAGATCTGCTGGAGGGTGCCCTCGACATCGGCCGTCTTGGTCGTCGTCATGGACTGGACCGTGATCGGTGCATCCCCGCCGACGGCCACCTTCCCGACGTGGATCGTGCGGGTCGGGCGCCGCGGCGTGCGCAGGCCCGTGAAGGCGGGCGGGCGGGCGGGAGCGTCGGCGT
>JBIKWW010000499.1:0-2668 GCA_044356125.1 Acidimicrobiia bacterium | reverse complement strand
AGCGGCGCACGCCCGCCCAACGGCACCGCAACCTGGTGGAGCAGGCGGTGGTGGCCGAAGCCGTCGGGATGAACCGCGTCCATCTCGGCGAGCACCACCTCTGCGAGTACATCCTCGCCTCGCCGACGGTGGTCCTCGGGGCCATCGCCGAGCGGACCTCGAAGGTACGCCTCTCCCACGGGGTGGCCCTCGGCGTGAACAACTCGCCGATCCGCCTGGCCGAGGACTTCTCGACCCTCGACGCCCTCTCCGCTGGTCGCGCCGAGCCCTGCCTGGGCCGGGGCAACTACTTCCCGCACGTGTACACGGCCTTCGGTCAGGACCCGGCCGACGCCGCAGGGGTGTTCGCCGAGCACGTGGAGCTGGTCGTGCGGCTCCTGGGCGAGGAGTCCGTCACGTGGTCGGGTCGGCACCACCCGCCGCTGAACGGCGTCACGCTCCACCCCCGTCCGACCCAGCTGCCACGCCCGCCCATCTGGGTCGGCGCCGGGGGTTCACTGGGGTCGGTCCAGCTCGCCGGAAGGCTCGGCCTGTGGGTGATGCTGCCCACGGTGTTCGGCTCGGTCGACATGTTCCGGCCGGCGGTCGAGGCCTATCGGGCGGCGTGGGCGGAGGCCGGCCACGACCCCGCCGGGGCCCGCATCGGCGCCTGCACGCACCTGTGGGTGGCGCCGTCCAGCCAGCAGGCTCGAGCCCAGTGGGAAGCCCGCTACCGGGCCTACATCGAGTGGGTGAACGAGCTGGTGGCGTGGTCCACGGGCCGGCCGCTCGCCGGGTTCGGGACGTTCGACTTCGATCAGCGGACGTCCCAGTCGGCCGTGTGCGGATCCCCGGCCGAGGTGACCGACCGGTTGGGCTCGATCGCCGAAGCGCTGAGCCTCGACACGTCCATCGTGATGCTCGACATGGGGGGCATGCCCGACGCCGAGCTCTTCCCCGCCATCGAGCTGTTCGGGGCCGAGGTGCTGCCCCACCTGGCGGCCCCGATGGGCGCGGCCGCCGCCTAGAAGGCGCCGATCGCCTGCCAGGCCCTGACCACGGCGGCGTCCCCGAAGATCTCGAAGGATCCACTCCCGGCGACCGCATCGCGGCGGCCCCACACCCAGGCGGCGAGCTCGGCGGCCGGGCCCCGCAGGGCCGCTGCGCCCTTGCCGTGACCGTGCTCCACGGAGAGCCGTCCGCCCTCGAGCTCCAGCATCCATTCGCCGGCACCGTCGAGGCCGGGGTCGGTCGCGTGCAGGTGCAGCGACCCGCCGATGGATGCGTCGGGCAGGCGAGCGAGCTTGGCCCCGGGGAGCAGGGCGAGGAACTCGTCGACGATGGACACGCCCGAGCGCGGCGGGATCGGGTTGGCCTCGCCCCTGGCCTCGGCGGCGTCGGCCGCGTGGATCCACGCCTCGCAGCTCTGGCGCCGCCACCAGAAGGCCGAGACGGCCGGGCGTCGGGCGAAGTTCCAGGCCGGTGAGTCGGATCCGGCGGCCAGCAGCCCGGCGACGAGCGGTTCGACGCCGTCGAGGAGCCAGTCCGTGAGGTCCGAGAGTTCCGTGGGGGCCACGAACGCCGACGCCGGAGCGGGACGCTCGGCATGACCGGCACCGACGATCGTCGTCGCCCAGCGCTGCATCTGGCCGAGGTGGGCGGTCAGGTCGGCGATCGTCCAGCCGGGGCAGGCGGGAACGGGCGCCGACGGGCTGGTGTCGGCGGCTGCGGCCAGGAGCGCCGTGGCGAGGCGGATCGAGCCGAGGTCGTCGACCACGTCGGGGGTGTGCGCTGCGCCGGCGTGATCGGATCGTGGGTCGTTCATGGGTCGGCACCTCCTGGCATCGGCCGGACCGGCCCTCATGGGATCTTCACACATTGCCCACGCCCCGTGACGACGCAGCGGCGAGGCTGACGGCATGACGCACGAAACGCACCACCCGACCGCTGACGGTCGCCACCGCTCCGACGTGCGCCCCTGGCGGCTCCGGTCGAGGGTCGGCGGGAGCAGGACCGGGGGCCGCGGCCGGGGTCCTTCGCGCGGCGGACCCGGTCGGCGCATCCTCGTACTCGCCGTCGTGCTCGCAGGGGTGGCGCCGACGCTGCCCGTCGGTGCCCCGCAGGCGTCGGCCGGCACGGTCGACCGGACCCTGCCGTGGGTGACGCCGCCCGCCTCGGCCCCCGGCGTGGTCTACCGGACGTTCGAGAGCCGGGTCGTCGGGGCGAAGGTCAGCTACCACGCGTACCTCCCGGCGGCGTACGCCAGGAAGGGCACGCGCCTTCCGGTCCTGTACTGGCTGCACGGGACCGAGGGCGGCATCGGCGGCATCGCTGCGGCCTCGGCGTTCTTCCGCGAGGGCATGGACGCGGGCACCATCCCGCCCATGATCGTGGTGTTCGTCAACGGCCTGCCCCGGCGGCTGTGGGCCGACTCCAAGGACGGTTCCGCCCCCGTGGAGACCGTCTTCGTCAACGAGCTCATCCCGACCGTGGACCGGACGTTCCGCACGATCGCGAGCCGCCAGGGCCGGATCCTCGAGGGCTTCAGCATGGGGGGGTACGGGGCGGCCCGGCTGGGGTTCTCCCATCCCGATGTCTTCGCCGGGATCTCGATCCTCGCCGGGGGTCCGCTGGACCTGGAGTTCCGGGGTCCTCGCGCCGAGCGGAACCCGGGGCTGCGGGCGGCGAT
>JBIKWW010000500.1:0-2668 GCA_044356125.1 Acidimicrobiia bacterium | reverse complement strand
TCCGGGGCCCGACCCGGAGATCATCGATCGGTACAGCAGCGCCGCCGGCGGGGTCATCCACGCTGCGTAGATGAGCATCTGGTTGCCGCGGTCGCTCACCCGTTCGCGGAGCTGCTGGGCGAAGTGCTCCCGGCCCAGGTGATCCGCTGCGTCCACGAGTGTGTGTATCGGCTGGTCGACCCCGATTCTGGAGCACTGCACACGCAGTTCCGGCCGTCCGGACACGGGTCCGGCCGGCGGACCCGCTGCGGACGCCGAAGGACCCGGTCGCCCCAGGGGCGACCGGGTCCTTCGAGAGGGCGGTGATGCGGTGACGGTGCGTTCGTCGTCGAACGCCGTCTCAGTCCGGCGGGTTCACTTCTTCTTGGTGGTCGGGGTCACCTTCTTGGCTGTCTTCTTCTTCGTCGTGGGCGTGGCCGCCTTGGTCGTCGGGGCGGCCGTGGTTGCTGTGGCCGTGGTCACCGGGGCGGCCGTCGTCGGGGCGGCTGCCGTGGTCGCCGGGGCGGCACCTGGAACGGTCGGGACCGGAGCCGAGCCGGGGTTGATGCGGGCCACGTTCTGGAGACCGAGGTCCACGAGGTTCTTCGGCAGCGGTGCGTAGCCGAGTGTGCCGACCCGACCCTGGCAGCCGGTCAGGGCATAGGTGAGGTACGTGCGGAGCACGTCACCCTTTGCCTTGTCCATGGTCTCGGCGACGATGGCGTACGACGTCGTGGAGATGGGATAGGCGTTGGCGGCCGGAGCATTGAAGTTGAGCAGCAGTGTGCCGTCGTCGTTGATCGCCGCCGCACCGATGGCGGCCGTCACGTTCGCAGCCTCCGGGGTGACGGCGTTTCCGGACGTGTTGATGACCTTGGCGACCGGGAGCTTGCGTTCGTTGGCGAAGGACACCTCGGAGTAGGTGATCGCGCCCTCACCCTGGCCGCCCTGCACGTAGTTGGTAACGCCGTCGGAGCCGCGCTGGGCGATCCCGTTGCCGGAGGGCACCGGGAAGGTGTTCTGCACGCCAGCCTTCCAGACGCCCTTGGAGGCGACCGACAAGTAGTCGCTGAAGACGTTGGACGTACCGGAGGAGTCCGAACGCACGACCACCTTGATGGGCGTGTCCGGCAGGGAGACGCCCGGATTGTCCTTCACGATGGCCTCGTCGTTCCACCGGGGCGCCTGGCCGGAGAAGATCTTGCCCAGGGTCGGACCCGACAGACGGATGTCGGAGACGCCCGTGAGCCGGTAGATGACGGCGATGCCACCGGTGGTGATGGGGATGTAGCGGAAGGGCTTGTTCCTGAGGCTCTGGAGCTCGGCTGCCGTGAACGGCACGTCGGAGCTCGCCCAGTCGACGTTGCCGGCGATGAAGCCGGCTCGGCCGGCGCCGGAGCCCGTCGGGGAGTAGCCGACGTTGATGTTGAAGCTGTTCTTGACGTCGGCCTTGCACTGCTCGATGAAGTTTGCCGAGAAGGTCGCGCCCTGACCGCTGACGGTCAGGTTGGTGTCGAGCTGGGCCGTCTGGGCAGTGGCGGCGACGCCTGCCGTCACTGCGACAGTGGCGGCCAGGGTGACGGCGCCGACACGGATGCCCAGCGACGGGCGGGCAGACACGGAGGGACGGGACACAGGGGGCTCCTCGGGGCTGGTGGACCTGATGCGCCCCGAACCGTACGGACCTTCTCCGAACGACGGACCGCTCCGAGATGTCGCAACGGTGAACGACAGGCGAATCTCCCCTTGCCGTCCCGGGCGGACCCGTCAGCGGATCCCCCTGCGCCCACCACCGCGAATCACGAACGGAGGGGCGGCCCCCACCGTCGTTACTGTCAGCTGAACCCGGGCTGAACTCCAGGGGTCAACCGAAGCGGCCGTTGACGTAGTCCTCGGTTCGGGGGTCCTGGGGGTTGGAGAAGATCTGGCGGGTCGACCCCGACTCGACGATGATCCCCGGGCGGTTCTCGGCGGCCAGGAAGAACGCGGTGTTGTCCGACACGCGGGCGGCCTGCTGCATGTTGTGGGTGACGATGACGACCGTCACGTCCGAGGTGATCTCCGAGATGGTCTCCTCGATACGCCGGGTCGAGGTCGGATCGAGTGCCGAGCAGGGTTCGTCCATGAGCAGGATCTCCGGCTTCACGGCCAGCGACCGGGCGATGCACAACCGCTGCTGCTGACCACCCGACAGACCGCCGCCCGAGGCCGAGAGCCGGTCCTTCACCTCGTTCCAGAGGCTGGCCTTGGTGAGCGCCCACTCGACGAGGGAGTCAGCGTCGTCGATCCTGGCGCCGGTCAGCTTGAGTCCCGACAGCACGTTGTCGCGGATGCTCATGGCCGGGAACGGGTTGGGCTTCTGGAACACCATGCCGATGCGCTTGCGAGCTTCGGCCGGCTTGGTGTGGGGCCCGTAGATGTCGACCCCGTCGAGGTAGATGTGGCCTGCCAGGGCGGCCCCGGGAACGAGTTCGTGCATCCGGTTGAGCGTGCGCAGGAACGTCGACTTGCCGCAGCCGGAGGGGCCGATCAGCGCCGTGACGCTGGAACGGGCCATGCGCAGGTTGACGTTCTCGAGCACCTTTCGCTTGCCGAACCAGCACGAGATCCCCTCGGCAACGAGGACGTCGGCCTCGTCGGTAGGCGGGCTCGTTTGGGCATCGGACATGGGCGGAGCTCCGAGTCGGGG
>JBIKWW010000095.1:0-9687 GCA_044356125.1 Acidimicrobiia bacterium | reverse complement strand
TGATCGATCAGCGCGCTGATCATCTCGGACGGACCATCCGGCGCCGGGTCGGGGACGGGCGCGCTCACGGCGACAGTCGCTCGACGGTCCACTGCCCAGTGGTCACCGACGGTCGGACGAACCGCAGGCGGTCGTGCACCCGGCTGGGACGACCCTGCCAGAACTCGAACGACAGCGGGCGCAGGCGGTACCCGCCCCAGTACGGGGGGCGTTGCAGCTCCTCCCCGGCCTCGACGCGGACGGACAGCTCACGGTGCCGACGCTCCAACTCGTCGCGGCCGTCCACCACGGTGCTCTGCGCGCTGATGATCGCGCCGATGCGGCTCCCGACCGGACGCGTCTGGAAGTACTCGTCGCTCTCGGCCGCAGGCGTCCGCTCCACGGGCCCGGCCACGATCACCTGACGCTCGAAGGTGGCCCACCGGAACACCAGCGAGGCGAACGGCCGCTGGGCCAGCTCCCGGCCCTTGCGGCTCCCGTAGTTGGTGAACCACACCAGGCCCTCGTGGTCGATGCCCTTCAGCAGGACCGTGCGGGCCGAGGGGACGCCGTCGGCATCGGCCGTCGCCAGGGTCATGGCATTGGGCTCGTCGGTGCCGGGATGCTCCAGGAAGGCGGCGAACCAGACGTCGAAGAGCTGGAAGGGATCGTCGGGGACCTGGTGCTCGAGCAGCTCGCCGAAGCGGTACTCCAGGCGCAGCCCGGCCACGGTCGGCCCGGTGGGGGTCCCGGTCGGCACGGTGGGGGTCCCGGTCGGCACGGTGGGGGTCCCGGTCGGCACGGTGGGGGTCCCGGTCGGCACGGTCGGGTCGCTCATCCGGTGGCGGACGGCGTCGGCCCGTGGGCGACGCCCTTCCACGCCGAGGCGGCGGCGGTGAAGATCCCGGCCGCGTCGAGTCCGAGCTCGGCCAGGATCTGCTGGGGCTTGCCCTGGAGGAGGAAGCGGGTCGGCGTGCCGAGCACGACCGTCGTCACGGGCTCCCGGCCCTCGCCCAGGCGCAGCGCGTTCACGGCGTCGACCACGGCCATGCCGATCCCGCCGTCGCGCATGCCGTCCTCGGCCGTCACGACCACCCGGTGCCGGGCCAGGTCGGCGACCATGTCGGGATCGAGGGGCACGACGACCCGAGGGTCCCACACCGTCGCCTCGATGCCCGCCTCCTCGGCCAGCAGCACCGCCGCCTGCTCGGCGGCCTCGAGCATCTTGCCGATCCCGACCAGGGCCACGCCGGGAGCCTCCGCCGAAGCCGGGTCCACGGGAGCCCGGCGCACCAGTCGGGCCGAGCGGCCGGAACCGACCTGGTCGGCCGTCACGTGACGCGCCGCACCCTTGGGGAAGCGCACCACCGACGGACCGTCGGCGATGGCCATGGCCTCGGCCAGCATCACCTCGAGCTCCTGGGCCGACGACGGAGCGAACACCGTCATCCCCGGGACCTTCGACAGCAGCACGAGATCGAGCACGCCGTGGTGCGAGGGGCCGTCGTCGCCGGTGATCCCGGCCCGGTCGAGGGCGAACACCACGGGGAGCTGATGGAGCCCGACATCGAGGTTGGCCTGGTCGAAGGCTCGGGTGAGGAAGGTCGAGTACACCGCCACGACCGGACGCAGGCCGCCCATGGCCATCCCGGCGGCCAGGGTGACGGCGTGCTGCTCGGCGATGCCGACGTCGTGGAAGCGCTCCGGGAACTCGGCCTGGAAGGGCAGCAGGCCAGTGGGGCCGGGCATGGCCGCGGTGATCGCGTGCACGCGCCGGTCGGCCCGGGCCAGCGCCCGAAGGGCGTCGCTGAAGGCTCCCGTCCAGTCCCGCACCTCGACGGGCACCGGGCCCACGGCGGGATCGAACGTCTTCACGTCGTGGAGGTTCTTCTCGTCGTCGTCCTCGGCGAAGGAGTACCCCTTGCCCTTCTGGGTGAGGCAGTGCACGACGATCGGGCCGTCGTACTCGGCGGCGTTGCGCAGCGCCTCCTCGAGTTGGCCGATGTCATGGCCGTCCACCGGGCCCAGGTAGCGGATCCCGAGGGCCTCGAAGAACGCGGTCGGCTCGTCGACGACCTCGCGCAGGGCCATCTTCACGCCGCGCACGGCCCGCAGACCGAGATCGCCCACGAGCGGGAGCCGCTCGATCAGGCCCTCGCTGCGCCGCTTGCCCTGCACGTAGGACGGCATGGACCGGATGCGCGACACCGTGCGGGTCAGCTTGGAGATCGTCGGCGCGTAGGAACGGCCGTTGTCGTTGAGGACGATCACGACCCGGCTCCCCGAGTGGCCGAGGTTGTTGATCGCCTCGTAGGCCATGCCGCCGGTCATCGACCCGTCGCCGATCACCGCCACCACGTGGCGGTCCGTGCGGCCCGTGGCCTTGATCGCCTCGGACCAGCCGTGGGCGTAGGACAGCACCGTGGAGGCGTGGGAGTTCTCGATCCAGTCGTGGTCGCTCTCGGCCCGGCACGGATAACCCGAGAGCCCCTTCGGCTGGCGCAGCGTGTCGAACCCGGACGCCCGACCGGTGAGGATCTTGTGGATGTATGCCTGGTGCCCGGTGTCCCACAGCAGCACGTCCTGGGGCGAGTCGAACACCCGGTGCAAGGCGATGGTGAGCTCGACGACGCCCAGGTTCGAGCCCAGATGACCGCCGGTGGCCGACACGGCGGTCACGACGAACTCGCGCAGCTCGGCGGCGAGCCGGGCGCAGGCGTCGAGGTCGAGGGCCCGCAGATCGGCTGGCGACCCCACCCGGTCCATCCACCGATGCTGCTGGGAGGGAGGCTGCTCCATCGCCGACGAGCGTACCCGTGCCCCGCCGTGATGCCGACTCACGCGCCGGCCGCTGGTGTGTGGATCCGGTGGAGATCACCGATGGGGGCGGGGGTCCGGCGCGGGCCGGTTCTAGGGTTGTCCGACGATGGGCTCGACCGCGCAGCTCGCCGTGCTGCTGGGTGCCGTGATCGCGCTGACGATCCTGATCGACGTCGCCCGGCGCTCGCCGGTGCTCGGCACCGACCCGGCGCGCTGGGCCCCGGCCGCCGGGCTCGCCGCCCTGGCGACCGTCCTCGTGGCCGAGGGCGCCGTCTACCGGTACGCGTGGTTCTACGACGTGGACTACGTGTCGGGCTGGACCGTCCCCCGCCGACTCCCGATCGAGGAGGTGCTGGCCGGTGTCGCCTTCGCCCTCGTCGCCCTCGTCGCGCTCGACGTCGCCCGGGTCCTCGACCGGCACCCCGGAACCGACCGGCACCCCGGAACCGATCCGGCGGATCCGGGGCCCGGCGTCCCACCCCCCACGTCGACCGGTTCCGTCGAGCGGTCCACGCGTCTGCGCCGGTTCGGCGGTGTGCTGGTCGCCGTGGCGCTCGGCGTCGCCGCCCTGGCCGTCGTCGACGGGTTCGCGCACAGCCCCGAGGGCAGGCAGGTCCGTACCGGCGTGGGCCGGACCTCGGACCGCCTGCTCGGGCTCGTCAACGTCGACCTGCCCGACCTCTCCGTCGTCGTGGCCGCCCTGCTCGTGGCCCTGCTGGCGGCGGAGGCGGCGTGGCTGCGCTCCGGCGCGCTGCGGCGACGATCCACCTGGGCTGCGGTGGCCGCCACCGTGGCCGTCAGCCTCGGGGTGGACGGCTGGGCGGCCAAGCCCAGCTCACCGATCGTGCGCTACGCCACCGACGAGTACGCCGCCAGGATCCCCCGGCTCGGGCTGCCCGTCGAGATCGTGGCCCTGCGAGGCATCGCCGCCATGACCGTCGCGGTCGGGGTGGGGTGGCTGGCCCAGCGCGCCGTCAGGCCCGACGGGCGCGGCGGCCGGGGCCGATGACCCGCAGCGCCGTCGCCACCTTGCGCGCCGTGCCCACCCGGGCCCGGTGCGTGAAGACGTCGTAACCCGCCTCCTCGATCTTCTCCAGGATGGCGCTGTAGAGCTGGCGGGCGGCGGCGATGCAGGCCTGGGTCGACGGGGGCAGCATGGCGATGCCCAGGTCGGCGGAGCGGTACAGCTCCCGGCACCGCTCGATCTCGAAGGTCATGGCGGCGACCCAGGCGGGGTCGACCGTGCGGCGCCGGGGGTCGGCCCCGAAGCGGTCGAGGGTGTCCTGGGGGATGTACACCCGGCCCCGGTCGAGGTCCTCGGCGACGTCACGCAGGAAGTTGGTGAGCTGGAAGGCGTTGCCCAGATCCCGGGCGTGGGGCAGGGCCCGACCGAGGTCCTCGGGCTCGAGGATGGGCAGCATCATCTCCCCGATGACGGCGGCCGACCCGTCCATGTAGTGCTCCAGCTCGGCGTAGTCGGCGTACCCGGTGACGGTCAGGTCCATCGTCATGGATCGCAGGAAGCGCCGCACGCAGTCGGCGTCGATGTCGAAGGCCCGGACCGTGTGGACGACCGCCTTGAGCACCTCGTGATCGGACCGGCCCCGGGCGAGGTCCTCGAAGAAGCGGTCCCCGAAGGCGGCCAGGGCCGCCGCCCGCTGCTCGTTGGTCGCCGTCGATCCGAGGTCGTCCACGATGTCGTCGGCATGACGGCACAGGCCGTAGAGCGCATGAACGTAGGGCCGCTTCACCGCCGGGAGCAGCTGCGTGCTCCAGTAGTAGGTGGTGCCGTAGCGCCGGTTCAGCTCCCGGCACCGCTCGAAGCTCTCGTCGAGCGTGACCCGCGACGTCATCAGGAGCAGGTTAGGGGAAGCACGGCCCGGGCCGGTGGCCGCTCGAGCGGTGCGTTCAGGCGGGTGTGATCGCCCGGACCCGCTCGGCGGCCAGGCGGCCCGACACGAGCACCATCGGCACCCCGACACCGGGGACGGTGGCCGAGCCCGTGAACACCAGGCCGGGGACCCGCGGATCGGTGTTGCGGGGCCGGAACGGGCCCGTCTGCAGGAAGCGGTGGGACAGGGCGAACGGGGTGCCGAGGTGCATGCCCATGCGCTCCCAGTCCTGCGGGTCGATGAAGCGCTCCACCTCGACCAGCTCCGGAGCCGCCGGGTAACCCAGCGCCGCCGCGTGCCCGGTCAGATCGGCCCGGATGCGCTCCCGCTCCGCCCCCCAGTCGATCCGGCCCCCGAGGTGGGGAATGGGCTCCAGCACGTAGAGCACGTGCCCGCCGGGGGGAGCCAGCGACGGGTCCGTCGCCGTCGGCACCGTCACCAGGATGGACGGGTCGGGCATCCGCGTGCCCCGCTCGACCAGCGCGTCGAAGGCCTCGCTCCACTGCGCGCCGAAGTGGATGTTGTGGTGGGCGACGCCCTCGGGAAGCGGGCCCCTCACCCCGGCGAGCCAGAGCGCGCACGACGGCGAGTACTCGCCGCGGCGCACCCGCCGCGGCACGTCGACACCGGGCAGCAGGTCCCGGTAGGCCACGGGCAGGTCGGCGTTGACGACCACGGCATCGGCCTCGATGACCTCGCCATCGGCCAGCACCACGCCCCTCGCCCGGCCCGACGACCCGTCGGCCCGCAGCACCCGCTCGACCTCCGCCCCGTAGCGGAACTCCACGCCGGCCTCGGCGGCCGCCGCCGCCAGGCCCCGGGCCACGGCGTGCATGCCGCCCTTGGGGAACGACACGCCGGCGATCGTGTCCATGTAGGTGATCACCGCGTAGGCGCCCAGCGCGTCGAACGGTGACAGCCCGGCGTACAGCGCCTGGAACGAGAAGATCCGCTGCAGCCGAGGGTCGCGGAAGTGACGGGCCACGAGGCGGTGGAGCTTGTTGAACCCGCCGAGGCGCAGCAGTTCGAGCCCCGGGCGCAGCGGCCGGGCGAGGTCGATGACGGAATCGAAGTTGCGGTCGATGAAGGCCGGCATCTCGACCTCGTAGAGGCGAGTGAGCCAGTCGGCGAAGCCCCCGAACGCAGCCGCCTCGCCCGCTCCGGCGAAGGCCCGGATCTCCTCGGTCATCGCCTCGCGGCCGGGTCGCACCCGCAGCACCGAGCCGTCCTCGAAGCAGGCCCGGTACATGGGGTCGAGCGGCTCCAGGGTCAGATGGTCCTCCATCCGAGCCCCGGCGGCGGCGAAGGTGCGGGCCAGGAGGTCGGTCATGGTCAGCACTGACGGGCCCGTGTCGATCCGGTAGCCGCCCTCGGCGATGAGCCCGGCCCGCCCTCCGGGCACCTCGGCGCGCTCCACCACGGTGATGTGGTGGCGGCGGCCGGTCCGCCCGCTGCGCCCGCCCGGACCCGACGCTCCGCTGTCGGCGGGGTCCATCGACCCGGCCAGGTGGCACGCCGCCGAGAGCCCGGCCAGCCCGGCCCCGACGATCACGATGCGCATGGTTCCGCCCTCCGCTCAGTGGTCCCGCTCAGTGGTCCCGCTCAGTGGTCCCGCTCAGTGGTCCCGGTCGGTGACGAGGTGGGCCAGCCGGGTCAGCGCCTCGCGGGCCTCGGCGGCCAGCGGAGCCCCGGTGATGGCGGCGACGGCGTCGTCGCGCAGGGCGGCGATCTGCGCCTCGACCTCGCCGGCGGCGCCGGTCACCACGAGCACGTCCTGCAGGTCGGCGACCTCGGCCGGGGTCAGGTCCGGGGACCCGACCCGCCGCAGCCGCTCACGCTGGGCCGGCGTGGCGTTGGCCAGGGCCCGGGCGACGAGGGCCGTGGGCTTGCCCTCGCGGAGGTCGTCACCCACGGGCTTGCCGGTCAGCGACGACTCGCCGAGTGCGCCCAACAGGTCGTCACGGAGCTGGAAGGCCTCGCCCAGGGGGATGCCGTAGGCGGTGAACGCGTCCCGCACGGACGCCAGACCCCCGGCCAGCGAGGCGCCCAGGTGCAGGGGCCGCTCGATCGTGTACTTGCCCGACTTGTAGACGCAGATCCGGCGGGCGGCGGCGATGGAGGGCTGCCCGTGCACGGTGCCGAGCAGGTCGAGGTACTGGCCGACGTTGACCTCGATGCGCAGCTCGGTGAACAGCGCCGCCGTCTCCGGGGGCACGCCGGACATGAGCTGGTCGGCGTACACGAAGGCGAGGTCCCCGACGAGGATCGCCACGCCCTCGCCGAAGCGCCGGGCCTCGCCCTGCCAGCCCGCCGCCTCGTGCTCCCGGCTGAACCGCCGGTGGACGGCTTCCAGGCCGCGGCGCGTGTCGGAGCCGTCCATCACGTCGTCGTGGAGGAGGGCGAAGGTGTGGAGCAGCTCGAGGCCGGCCGCGGCGTCGACGAGCGCGGGATCGTCGCTGCGACCTCCGACGCCCACGAACCCCCACTGGCAGAACACGGGCCGCAGGCGCTTGCCCCCCGAACGAACCAGCGTCCGCAGCGCCTCCAGCGGGGCGACGAGCTGCTCGTCGACGGCGGCCCAGCGCTGCGTCTCGGCGTCGAGCAGGGCGTCGATGCGGGCCTCGACCAGGCCGCCGATGGCGCCGAAGGGGGCGTCCGAGCCGGGGACGGCCGGTGGCGTGGCTGGAGTCATGGCTGGCTTCGGGGCTGGTCTCGGGCTGGCTTCGGGGCTGGTCTTCGGGCTGGTCTTCGGGCTGGTCTTCGGGCGGGTCGGGGCCGGTGGCGGGGTGCTCGGGCTCCCGGGCCGGGTGCCGAGGGCCCCACCCTGGCACACCTGACGCCCTACCGGGCGGGCGTCAGGCCGGATCGGGACCATCCGGTGCAGGACCATCCGGTGCGGGGCCGCTCCGGGCCTGGCGGGCCGCCACCCGGGCCACCGCACCCACGGCCGTGATCACCAGCACCATCCCCACCACCTGCACGGGGCGGACCGTCTCGCCCAGGAACACCCGGCCCCAGAGGGTCCCCAGACCGGGCTGGGCGAGCTGCAGGATCGAGATCGTCCCGACCGCGACCTTGCCCTGGGCCCAGGTGATCAGCCCGTGGCCGATCACCCCGGCCGTGAGCGCCATGACGGCGATCAGCAGCCACCCGCGGGCGGGGATGTCGAGCAGCGGACCGCTGGCGACGGCGATCGGGAGCACCGCCACCGCCGCCACCGTGGACATGACGGCCATGAACTGGGAGGTGTCGATGGCGGACCGGATCGAGCGCGACACGAGCAGGTAGCCCGACCACAGCGCCATCGCCGCGGCGATGAAGAGGTCGCCGGTCACGGTGGCCTCGGCCGACCCGCCCGAGGTGAGCACGATCAGGCCGACCCCGCTGAGCGCCACCACGGCCAGCACCGCCGTCGCCCGGGGAACCCGCTCCCGCAGCGTGACCGCCGCCACCGGCACCACCACCAGCGGCGCCAGGGCGCCCATGAACTCGGCATGGGCGATGGCCGTGCGGGTGACCCCGGTGAAGAAGCAGGCGAGGTTCAGCCCGAAGAGCAGGCCGGCCGGGGCCACCCGCCGCCAGGCCTCCCGGGTGGCCGGACGGCCGACCGCGCCGAGGTAGAGATGCCAGACGGCGGCGCCGATGAGCAACCGCCAGAACGCCGCCACGGCCCCGGGGGCACCGATCGACTTCACGATCGTGGATCCCAGCGAGAAGCTCAGGATCGCCGCTCCGATGGCCGCCAGGCCGCCCAGCGTCCTCGCGTTCTGCCGCCGCCTGCCGTCGGTCACGTGGACCGATCGTAGGGGTCCCCGGCGCACCCCCGGCCCCCCGGGCCCGGTCCGGTCGGCGGCCCCGATGGCTCGCTAGGGCCCCGATCCGTGTCGGACGGCGTGGAGCTGCTGCTGCGGGTGCCCGTTGCGATCATCGGCGCGCTGATCGTCGGATCGACGCTCATGTCGGCGGTCAAGCTGGTGGTCGTGCCCCGTGGGGGCACGCAGCGGATCACCCGGTCCGTGTTCATCGCCGTGCGGCTCGCCTTCGAGCGCATCGCCCACACCGGCCGCGACTTCCTGCAGCGGGACCGCTGGCTCTCGCTGTACGCGCCGATCGCCCTGGTGCTGATGCCGCTGGTGTGGTTCGCGCTCCTCATCGCCGGGTTCACGCTGATCCACTGGTCGGTCCTGGGTGGATCGCTGACGGCCGCCTTCCGGGTGTCGGGATCGTCGATGCTCACGCTGGGCGTGGCCTTCGACGCCCGGTCGGTCGATCCGGTTCTGACCTTCCTGCAGGCCGGGATCGGCGTGCTCGTCGGATCCCTGCTCATCTCGTACCTGCCGTCGCTCTACCAGAGCTACCAGCGCCGCGAGACGCTCGTGGGCCTGCTCGAGGCCCGGGCCGGGATCCCGCCGGCGCCCGACGCGATGCTCGCCCGCTACTTCCGCATCGGTGCGCTCGACCTGCTCGACGACGACCTGTTCACGCGGTGGGAGCCATGGTTCGCCGAGGTCGAGGAGAGCCACACCTCCTTCGCCGCGCTGGTGTTCTTCCGCTCGCCCCGGCCCGAACGGTCCTGGATCACCGCCGCCGGCACCGTGCTCGACACGGCCGCCCTCCGGCTCTCCGCCCTGGATCTCCCGTTCTCCGGGAGGACCGCGCTCTGCATGCGGTCGGGGTTCCTCTGCCTGCGCCGCATCGCCGACTACTTCGGCATCCCCTACGACGCCGATCCCCCTCCCGACGGCCCGGTCTCGGTCACCCGAGCCGAGTTCGACGACGTGCTCGCCGCTCTGGCGGCCACCGGTCTCCCCGTGCGCGCCGACCGGGAGCAGGCCTGGAACGACTTCCGGGGCTGGCGGGTCAACTACGGCACCGTCCTGGTGGCCCTGGCCAAGATGATCGTGGCCCCCGACGGGCGGTGGTCCTCGGACCGACCGGGTCCCCGGTTCACCCCGATGCTCATCCCGCGCCGTGGCCGGTGGGTGCGCATGGTCCC
>JBIKWW010000521.1:0-2674 GCA_044356125.1 Acidimicrobiia bacterium | reverse complement strand
GCGATATTTTTCAACTTGTCTGAGCGTATAGTCCAAGGCTTCTTGGTGAGTGTAACCCCAGCTCATGCACTGCCCGTAACAAACCAGCGCTAGGGCATCCTCCTGATCCCACTGCCGCCGGCGGCCAGGCTGACCAGGTTCATAGCCCAGTTTTGCCATCCACCGGGATAGCGTGGAAGTAGGAATACTTCCACGGCTCAAACTCTCTGCCAGCAAGGCTTTGAGTTCGGTGTAGGTGTAGGTGACGGTTACTTCCATGGAACTTCGTGGAACTTCCACGCTCTAGGACTCTTGTACTGTAGTTCCGCTATATCCTCCCTGTCAACCCCCTATCTAGGGGTTAAGTAGGGAGAAAGTGCTAAAGTGGGCGCACTACCTCGATGGAGTAAAATCAGATGTTCCCCATCACAGAACCGATGCCTGCTAGCAAGCGGAAACTGAAAGAAATCAAGATCAACGTCCCCGAGGATTTACTGGAAGACGCCCAGCGATTGTTTGAAGCGATCGGGGTTACTGATGGCGATGGCCACCGCGACGTATGGATGGATGGAGTCTATCGCCTTGCGGAGCAATACAACAAAATTTTAGTTAGCAGGAAATTACTTAGGGATTCTGTCAAGGCAGACGAAACTGGTGATAATTGATTCAGTACTTCTACTTACTTCCATGGCATTTTTACCACCGCCTCCATTAAGCGCGATCGCGCAACTGATAGCGGCTAACCTTGGCCCGCTTGTGCCCGCCGGCTGTGATATGCAGCTAAAGCGCCACCCCAAAGGGGGATATACAATTTACTTCTATGTAGCTAACGCTACCGTTGGCACTCTTATTGCAAATAATTTTTTGGCAATTATTGGTATTACTAAAAACATAATTCCCCTGACCTCTGTCGAAGTCAGGGGAGGGTTTGAGCTAAAGGTAGATGCAGCACGGCTAGAAAAGCTATACCCTGATGAGACGAAACTGGTGGACGGAAGGATTGACCTTGCTCTTAAGAGCTGTGGTTCGCCTCCCGTCTGATGGTGTGGCCATAAACGTCCATCTCACCTAACAGCACTTTTGTCAGGTCATCTATCGATGGACGGGCCGTACTCTCAAGGAAAGTGAACTCCGGCACCCTGGATAGAGCAACCAAAACGATCCAGGCGGGCGTCTTCGCCAGCCGTCCCCCACGGTAAAGGATGTCTTTTGAAAGAGGGATGCCAGAGCGATCGCTTATCCATTGGGTAAAGTCTGTCCAGGGTAGATTGTCGCGTTTTGCTCTTAAAGCATCAACCAACCGCTTAAAATTGCGGTTGCCCTCATCAGTGACATACGTTTTTCGTTCATCAGCCATTTCAACTACCTACTACAAGTAACACCCGGTCTATCGCAATTCTAAACCCCAGTTGTAAAAATGTGAAACCTAGCACATTTGCACTACAATAGGGCGCAGTTAGTTGTAGGTGATGATATGGCCGAGTACAGACGGATTGCATTGCCCCGGCGCTATACCCGGGTAGTAATGGGCGCTGCCGCATTAAGGAACATGAAGCCGATCGCTTACCAGGAGAAAATCCTGGTGGCAGCGGCAAAGAAGGTGATTGAAGCGGGGCCGGACGGTAAAGGATTTAAGGCGATCGCCCGCAAGCCCGGTGAGCCCAACCTAGCCTTGATCTTTACCAAGGAGGGCTATGATACGATCCGGACAGCCGCTCAGATCGAGGGGCTAAATCCGCCCCAGTTTGCTGTCAAGTATCTGTTGCCCAAAGCATTTAGGGATATAGAGTCAGGCTTTAGGGCCATCAAGGCTACCTACGACGGGGCAGCGTAATAAAAAAGGCGATCGCCGGTTATGCGATCGCCTTTTTGTTGTTTATTGCGAATAGCCACCAGCTAGACAACAATCAATCGGCAGAGGCAATACCAATCGAATCATTGAGGTAATTTTACCATGAAATACTTTAAGCACGATCTTTTGTCCCGCGAAGATGACAAAATCTGGGAGCTTATTGACAGCCACGGGATGCAGGGGTATGGCATCTGGTGGGTCATCCTAGAAGAGCTTTACAAGGCAGAATCCACCGGCTTCCAAGTAGAAGCTACCGACATCTGGCTAAAGCGCCTTAGCCGCCAGCTAGGGTTAAGCGATTGGCTGACCATGGTACGGACCTTAGATAGGTTTGCTGAATTGAACTTGATTGATAGGCAGCTGTGGCGCGATCGCGTGATTTATGCCCACGGCATCGCCAAGCTGCACAGGGACGGAGCGTACAGGAGACACAGAGATGCTGTTTTCGAGCGCGATGGGTATTGCTGTGTTTACTGCAGCGCGACGGAGGATTTAACCCTTGACCATGTGATTCCCTACAGCAAGGGTGGTTCTGATGAGCCAGACAATTTGGCCACCTGCTGCCGCTCCTGCAACAGCAGAAAACACGCTCGCACACCACAAGAATGGCTAGGAGGTCTGTAACATGCAATGGTTTCGTTTTTACAGTGAATTTAGATGCGACCCCAAGTTGTCATTGATGACCCCTCACCACCAGTGGGCTTTCATCATCCTCCTATGCCTTGCTTCAGACAATTCAGAACGAGGAAGGATTGACAACCTGACCGACGAAGAAATTGCCTACCAAATCAGAATGCCGGTCGAGGACTGGCAAACCTTAAAAGCTAAATTCAAAGTAAAAGG
>JBIKWW010000497.1:0-2679 GCA_044356125.1 Acidimicrobiia bacterium | reverse complement strand
CAGAACTCCTGGAGCCGCGTCTTGTAGTCGTCCCCGCCGGGGCCCGCCGCCGAGCGCCCGATGCGGTCCCCGAACAACCGCATGACCATCGACTCGGCCGCCTCCCAGTCCCCGTCGAGGTAGACGGCACCGATGACCGCCTCAAGGGCGTCGGCCAGGATCGAGGTCTTGTCGCGGCCACCGGTGAGCTGCTCGCCCCTGCCCAGCAGCAGGCAGGCCCCGAGCCCCAGCTCGCGGGCGACCTCGGACAGCGACACGGCGTTGACGACCCCGGCCCGCATCTTGGCCAGGTCGCCCTCGGGCAGGTCCGGGTAGGCCCGGTACATGTGGTTGGTCACGACCAGACCGAGCACGGCGTCGCCGAGGAACTCGAGGCGCTCGTTGGATCCCTGCACCTGCTCCGACGCCCACGACCGGTGGGCCATGGCCAGGACCAGGAGCCCGGGGTCGGCGAAGTCGTGGCCGAGACGGCCGGCCAGATCCCCCAGATCCCCCCGGGGACCCGACCCCCGGCCCGGGCTCACGTCGCCGCTCAGAGCTTCCCGACCACGTAGTCGACGGCGTCACGCACCGTCTTCAGGTCCTGCAGGTCCTCGTCGTCGATGTGGAAGTCGGCGCGGTGCTTGGTGAGCTCCTCCTCGAGCGCTTCGACGAGCTCGATGAGGGCGAGCGAGTCGGCGTCGAGATCGTCGGCGAATGACGATCCCTCGGCGATCGACGACGGGTCGATCTCGAGGATGTCGGCGAGACGGTCCTTCACGAGGGCGAGCACGGCGGGGCGGTCGAGGGCAGGCACGCACCGAAGCGTACGCGGCCGGACGGGCCCACGTGGGCCGGTCGGCCCGTCAGCCCCGGCCGATGAACCCGGCGCCGACCGCCGAGATGGACACGTCGCGCACGTAGCGGGGTCCGAAGTGGGCCCGCAGGGCAACGAGCGAGGCGTCGGCCGCGGCCGCCGCCGGACCGCCCCCGCGCTGGATCTCGTCGAGGTCGAGCAGCGTCGCCTCGAGCGCCGCCGTGAGCCGTCGGTGCGCCGCCATCACGGCGTCCACCGGGGGTGGCGGCGGGAGGTCGGGCACCGCCTCGGCGACGGCCCGGGCCCGCACCCGGTCGGCCGCCGGGCCGGGGACCCCGTCCAGTGCCGCGGCGGCATCGAGCAGCACCCCGGACATGGCGTTGTGCTCGTCGACGAAGAGGCCGAGCGACACCGGCAGCGTCTGGCGCAGCTGCTGCAGGATCGACTGCATCATCACCGCGGTCGCCTGGGCCTTCGGCGATGACAGGGCGGGGAGGATCTCGTCCTGCAGGGCGAAGATGAGTGCCTCGAGCAGGGTGTCGGGATCGGGTGAGGAGAACATCAGGCTGCTCCGGATCCGGGATAGCCCAGCATCTGGGCGAAGCCGACGAGGTTGGCGCTGCTCGGGATGAGCATGTAGAGGTGCAGCAGCTGGCGGTGCTCGCCCCGCACCCGGCGGCTGATCGCCGCCACGACGGGGATGGCGATGTTCATCGTCGAGAAGAGCATGAACCAGGCCAGCTCCTCGTAGGTCACGTCGAAGCCGGTCAGCTCGTTGTAGTAGGCGAGGAACCCGCCCTTGGAGACGGGGTGGGCGAGCACGCTGGTGTTGCTCATGGCGTCCATCGCCATCATCCAGCCGAGGTCCTCGCGGGGGTCGCCGATGCGGCTGTTCTCCCAGTCGATGAGCGCCGTCACCCGACCGCCCTCGTAGAGGAAGTTGGCCGGGTTGAAGTCGCCGTGGAGCAGGGCCAGCGGCAGCGGCCGCGGCGGCGTGCGCCGCATGGACAGCACGGCGTCGAGGTACACGAACATCGCCGGGTCGTAGGAGATCTCGAGGTACGAGCGCTGGTAGTAGTCCAGCGTCGAGCCGATGTAGGCCGGCCACGAGGACGCGTCGACCCCCACGCCGCGGGGGTCGGCCAGTCGCCCGTGCGGGTCGAGCCGGGAGATGTCGGCCGTGTGCAGCTCGGCGAGCAGTTCGCACAGGTGGCCGATGACGGCGTCGGCCTCGGCGGCATCGGGCCCGGCGTTGAACAGGTCGCTCGTGGTGCCCTTGCCCGGCATCCGCTCGATGACCATGGCGGGCTCGCCGAACCGGGTCGGGTCGAGGTCGTAGCCCCAGCTGCGGCTGACGGGAAGCCGGGTGTGGGCCCGCAGGCCCTCGATGAGATCGTGCTCGACGGCCCGGCTGGTGTGCAGGATGGCCGACGCCGCCGGCGGGTCCTTGCGCAGGATCAGGGGGAACCGCTCGGTGCCGCGGGGACCGGAGACGACGGCGTCGAACCGGAACGTCTCCCGGGAGAACCCGCCGGGGATCGGCTGCAGGGACTCGATCGCCACGTCGGTGGCGTCGGGGTGCAGGTGTCGGAGGAACTCGGCGAGTGCAGCGTCCATTGCCGCGCATCCTAGGTGTGACGACGGTCACGGGCAACCGGTGCGTTCACGCCGGGTTCATCCCGGGTTCAGCCGGCGGTTCGGCCGGGGGGGTCGGCCGGGGGGGGTCGGCCGGGGGGGTCGGCCGGGGGGGTCGGCCGGGGGGTCAGACGGTGATGGCGGCCCGCAGCGCGCCGACGAGGTCGGCCTCGACCATGTCGCGGGCGGCCCGGGAGGCGTTCAGCACGGCGGTGGCATTGGAGCTCCCGTGGCTGATGATGCAGACG
>JBIKWW010000522.1:0-2685 GCA_044356125.1 Acidimicrobiia bacterium | reverse complement strand
ATGACTACTCAAATCAATTTTATTTTTTAAAAACTCAAATTGTTGAAGATCATTTTCTTCTTACATTAGGAGCGATCAATCCTACATTAAAAGATTTTGTCGAAGAGCGTTTAGAATTCCTTGACCTCGAATCCGCAACCCTTACCTCTTCATTTGTAAACATATATGATATTAGCTGTCTTTCCTTTATGCTAAAATTTACAGACTCAGATCAGCATCAACTATTTTTACAATCTGTAATTGAAACCATCAAAATTTGGAAAGATACTATGCAAAAGACAATCCCCTCCTCATTTTTCCGTGAACCAATTTAAATAGGTGTCCCAAAGCTTGGGGCTTTTTTCTTTGATATTTCTTGCGCTAGCTCTTAATTCAGAAATTTTAGACGGATCATCAATTTCTATAGGGTCTTTAAGTACTGTATTAATCCTTACATAATTTTCTTTAAGAATTTGCTGGAGTGGATAGTCAGGAATTAAAGCTCCTATTTCTGTGATAAGCGAAAAAAGTGGGTGATATGCTTTTTCCTTATATTGAGAAAGCCACTGATCAAGGCCCCAATCAATCTCTTTCTGAATTCCAATTGGGTTAATGCCTGTACCAATCGAGAGAATTTTAATATCTGAAATATTTTTATTGCCGCCTAATGGATCTAAAGATCTAGAAAATGCAAGTAAACTAGGATTTAATGCGTAAATTCCCCCATCAATATAGTTTTGATAAGAGGGAAAATAAATGGGAGCTGCAGCACTTCTAAGCGCTGTATCCACAAGATTCCACTCTTTTGCTTTTTGGATATTGTAATTATCAAAAATCTCTACTCCCCACCTTCCTTCTATAGAATCACTTAAAACACATGCTGGAATAACAAGATGCTTTTTAAGATCGGCTAATGTAGTTTTTTCAGAAATCGTTGTTCTAAGAATTGTTTGTAGAAATTCATTACTGTATTTAGCTTCATTTGTTACAGATTTTCTCTTTTTAGGAAAAATTTTTCTGCCAAAAATTGTATAAAAATGAATCAAATCTCTTGGCTGAAATCCAGAAAGCAGTGCAGAAGCAATAATTGCTCCTGTGGAGGTGCCTGAAAAGCAATCAAATGTTAGAATGACATCTTTTCCTAGATCATCTTGAAGCATCTTGAGGATTTCTAGAGAAAAAACTCCTCGAATTCCCCCACCATCCAAACAGAGTATTTTATAGCTCATTCCTCTATACTAATTTTATTTATAAAAATGTCTATAAAAACTACAATTTGAATATGTTTATTTCTCTTCTTTCAGATCTTAGGCAATTTGTAATAGAGCGCGATTGGATGCAATACCACTCGCCCCAAAATATGGCAACTACACTTCATGTCGAAACAACAGAGCTTTTGGAACATTTTTTACCTGATGCCAAAATTTCACAAAAAGAACTAGAAAATGAGCTTGGAGACCTTTTGCACTGCATTTTATTAACAATGGATGCGTTAAAAATTGAACCGCCTGCCTCTTTAAAACCATATCATCCGTCGCATCCACTCGCATTAGAACTCTCAATAAAACTAAGAGCCTTTATGAGCCATTTTTTATGGCTAAGGCCTAATGAATCGTATAGAGGAACTTTATCAGAGCTTTCCATCTTACTAGAAGAGCTACTACTCATTCATTTTGAATTATGTAAACAACTTAAAGTCGATCCTATTGAGGCTACCTATCAAAAACTAGAGCTTAATAGAAAAAAATACCCCGTTGACCTCATGTTAGGCTCCGTCGATAATTATTTCGAAAGGAAAAAAACCTTAAAACAAAAAGAGCTCTTATGAAAAAAATTTTTTCTTATTTTCTTTTAGGAGGTGTAATGCCTATTTTCGCAGCTCCTTACGGGAGTTTTTCATCACCTATATCAGCTGAATTAGTAGCCAAGGGATCTGTTGCTATTAGACAAATCCTCATTGAAGATGATGAGCTATACTGGATTGAAGGAAGACCTGAAGAAAATGGCAGAGCAGTTGCTGTCCAATATTCAACAAAAAAAGACGTTCTCTCAGCCCCTTACTATATCAGAACAACAGTTCATGAATATGGAGGAAAGTGTAGTGAAATCTTTGATGGCACAATCTATTTTTCTAATTTTGCCGATCAAAATATTTATAAACTCTCTCGTGAAGGAACTGTTTCAAAAATTACTAACAGCTCTGTTTTACGATATGGTGATTTTGCCATCCACCCAAATGGAAAATGGCTTTATTGCGTTTTAGAAGATCACACAAAAAAAGATTTTGTAGAAAATTGTATTGGTAGAGTTCATCTTGAAACAGGTGAAGTTGAAAAAATAGCAACAGGCCACGACTTTTATGCGGCACCTCGAATTAGTCCCGATGGGAAAAAAATTGCCTATATCTTTTGGGACAATCCAAATATGGCTTGGGATGCAACAGAACTTTGGGTAGGTGATTTAGGAGAGACAGGTCTGATTGAATCAGAAAAAAAAATCGCAGGCACGCAAAATGAGTCTGTTGTAGAGCCCTCATTTTCCCCTGAAGGAGTTTTATACTTTGTCTCTGACAGAACAGGGTATTGGAACCTTTACAATGAAGAAAATGAAGCAATCTATGAAATGAGCGCCGAATTTTCTGTTCCTATTTGGCTCCTTGGAAACAAAAGCTATACATTTGTGAAGGCTCAAAACAAAACTCAAATT
>JBIKWW010000535.1:0-2691 GCA_044356125.1 Acidimicrobiia bacterium | reverse complement strand
CTTCCGATCTATTCATGGAGGCGGAACATCCGCAGGCAAGTGCATTCCTGCTGTCGAAGCTCGACCCCGCAAAGGCAGCGGCGCTGGTTGCAGCGCTGCCGCCGGAACGGGCCAGGATCATCGCCGAGCGCTATGTCTCGCTCAGGCAGGATGCAGGCAGTTTTGCTGCCGAATTCGAGACTGCTGCCGCCTCCATCCTGCTCGAAGCGCCCGCCGAAACCGGCGACGACGGCAGCATCGACCGGACGGCTGCCTTCCTGACGCAGATGGAGCGCGATGAATCGGACGGCCTGCTTGCCTTCCTGGGAGCACGCGATGCACGCCGCTCGGACCTCATCCGCAAGCGGCTCTTCCGTTTCGAGGACATCATCCTACTTGCCACCGCCGACCTCGGCCGGCTCTTCGACGGCGTGCCGCACGAGATCATCGCCCGCGCTGTATCGGCCGGCGGCGATCAGATTCGCGATCTGGTATTCCCGATCCTGAGCCAGCGCACGCGTCGCGCGGTCGAAGCCGAACTCAACGAGGCTGCATTCGACGCATCGCAGGCCGCGGAAGCACGCCGCTACATGACCTCGCTCGGCATGCGGCTCGCCCGGGAAGGGACCATAGCGCTGCCGCAGCGTGACGATCCGCAGGAAGCCCAGCAGTGAGCGAGGGACCGGACAAGGATAGCAAAACCGAGGCGCCAACCCCGAAACGCCTCGATGATGCCGTCGAGAAAGGCGATACGCCGTTCTCGCGGGAAGCAACGGCCTTCGGCGCGATCTCGGCCATGCTGATCGGCGCCTGGGTGCTGGTGCCGCAAGCGACGGAACGCCTCAGCGTGCCGCTTCGCGGCCTGCTTGCCAATGCCGGGGACATCGCACTTTCAGAACCGGGCAAGCTCAGGGCGCTGGTTTCGGAACTCTCGATGTCGGTCGGCGCAGCAATCGCCCCCCTGCTCTTTGTGCTCTGTCTCTTCGCCTTCGGCACTGCCGCCTTCCAGAATGTGCCCAATGCCGCGCTGGAACGCATCGAGCCGAAGCTCTCGCGCATTTCCCTGAAAGAGGGCTTCAAGCGCTTCTACGGCATCCCTTTCCTGAAGGAGTTCGCGAAATCGCTCTTCAAGTTCGCAGTAGCCGGCTTCGCGGTTTTCTACGTGTTCAGCGCCAACATCCGCGAAATCGAAAAGATGCTGACCATGGACATAGTCCAGATCCCGGTTGTTGCGCTGGGCCTCTTCACGACCCTGATGATTGCGATCGCTGCGGGGACAGCGATCCTGGCGGTGGCAGACATCCTCTTCGTCCGCCACGAATGGTACGAGAACCAGAAGATGACCCGCCAGGAGGTCATGGACGAACTGAAGCAGTCAGAAGGCGATCCGCGGATCCGCTTGATGGCGCGATCGCTTGCACGCAAGCGCTCGAAGCGGCGCATGATTGCCTCGGTGGCGGAGGCGACGCTGGTGATTGCAAACCCGGTGCACTTTGCGGTCGCGCTGCGCTACGAGAAGGGGCGGGACATGGCCCCGGTCGTCGTGGCAAAGGGCCAGGACAGCCTGGCGCTCAAGATCAAGGCGGCAGCAGCGGAACACTCCGTCAGGATTTTCGAAGATCCGCCGCTGGCGCGCTCGCTCTACAGGGCGGTCGATGTCGACCGGGAAATTCCGCCCGAATTCTACGCGCCGGTCGCCAACCTCATCCGGATACTTTACGAGAAGAAGAAGGCATGAACGGCAACGACAGGCAACACCCGTTCAACATTGCGCGGGAACGCGAACTGCTCTTTGCCAGGGCCTGCGGCGGCCTTGCGCTCGAGCTTCGCAAGGGTGGCCCGGACCTTTACGTAACGGCATTCAGCATGAACGCCGGACTGGCGCTGGAAGAGGCGGTCGAATCCTGCATCCGTCGCTCGTTCTGTGCAGATGCAATTCGATTTGCCGGAAGCGGCGGCTTCGAGCTTGGATGGGACCGCGCACCGCGTGTTCACCTCGATTTCGAACTTGTCGCCGATGGCGTCTTTGCCTGCTTCCGTCTCTCGCTCGACGGTGCGGCCCACGAGGTTCGGATCGACCATATCTCCTTCGAGGACGGATCGCGCAAGCCGCTCGAGAACACGCTGGCGCTGGAAAGGATCCTGCTGACCGAGACGATCGAGCAACCGGCAACCCGATACCTTGCCCACCGATCCCCGCCGCACCAATCCCTGCCTCCATCGCAGTCGCCACCGCTCTAGGCGTCTCCCAACGGCAATGCCAAAATGTCTTTGTGTCACGCTTGCTCCGGCTTATATAGAGAGTGGGGTATTCCGAAAGCGGAGCGATGATCATGAAATCGAAGGCAAGTGCGGCAATTTCCGCAACATTTGTGGCAACGGTAGCATTGTGCATCACAACGGCACCGGCGCTTGCAGCGTCCAAAAAGGCCGTTGTCGCGCCGCCCCCGAACCAGGCAGCACCCTTCATCGGGTTCGGCGGCTCATTCGGCCGTTACTTCCCGTCCGACGGGTCCCAGAAATGGCTCGGAAGGACAGTAGCCGGCGCCGCACCGAACATCCGGGCGACCGCAGCCGGGGTGCGCTGCGAATATCGGTACATCGTGCAGAACGGTCAGCGGATAAAGTTCGAGTACTGCGACTGAGGCCTGTCACGCCAAACCCGCTTGTGGAGCAAGAGCTGCCCCGACAATCGGGCTGGCCTTGGATACC
>JBIKWW010000496.1:0-2697 GCA_044356125.1 Acidimicrobiia bacterium | reverse complement strand
TGCCTGGGTGAGCGGACCACCGGGCCCGAGACGGCCCGGCAGGCCCTCGACGCGTTCCTCGCCGCCGGGTTCGAGGGCGGCCGGCACGTCGGCCGGCTCGGCAAGATCTCGGACCTCGAGCGCTGACGATGCTGGGGTACGGGGCGGTGGCCCTCGTGGCCGCGCTCGTCACCGCCGTCGCCATGCCGCTGTGCGTGAAGCTGTCGTGGCGGTTCCGGGTGGTGGCCGAGCCCGATCCGGAGCGGCTGCACCGGCGCCCCACACCGCAGCTCGGGGGCCTGGCCATGTGCGCCGGGGTGATCGCCGCGCTGCTCGTGGGGCGTCTGATCCCGCAGTTCGACGACGTGTACGGCGCGTCGTCGGAGCCATGGGGTGTGATCATCGGCGCGCTGATCATCACCGCGGTCGGTGTCATCGACGACCGCTTCGAGCTGTCGCCGCCGGCGAAGATGGCCGGGATGGCGCTGGCCGGCTCGGCGCTGTACTTCCTCGGCGTGGTCATGTACTTCTTCCGCCTCCCGTTCCTCGGGGTGGTGGTGCTCTCCCCGGACCTCGTCCCGCTGCTGACCGTGCTGTGGGTGATCGGCATGGCCAACGCCATCAACTTCATCGACGGCCTCGACGGGCTCGCCGCCGGGGTCGTCGCCATCAGCTCGCTCGCCTTCCTCGTCTACAGCGACCGCCTGTTCGACGCCGGGCTGCTCGGCGGCGGCAACCTCGGGCCGCTCATCGCCGCCGCCACCGCCGGGGTCTGCCTCGGATTCCTGCCCTACAACTGGACCCCGGCCCGCATCTTCATGGGTGACTCCGGGTCCCTCCTGCTCGGCCTGCTGCTGGCGGCGTCGACCATGCTCGTCGGCGGGCGGGCCAACCCCGACGTCGGCTTCGAGCGCCAGACGTTCTTCTTCCTGGCCCCGCTGCTGACGCCGTTCCTCATCCTGGCCGTACCCATGGTCGACACGGTCTTCGCCATCATCCGCCGCACGATCAGCCGCAGCGGCTTCGCCAACCGGGACCTCAAGCACCTGCACCACCGACTGCTCGAGATCGGTCACGGGCCGCGTCGCGCCGTCGTGATCCTGTGGACGCTGTCGGCGATCGCCTCGGCCTTCGCCCTCGTTCCCCTGTTCGTCTCCAGCCGACTCGTGTTCGTGCCGCTCGCCCTCGCCCTCGCCGTGCTCGCCGCCGTCACGTTCCTGCACCCCGACTCCCGCGAGGAACGGCGTCGGCGCCGCCAGGGCCGGGCCGACACGACGGCCCCGGGACCCGTTGCCGAGGCCGGGACCGCCCGGTAGGGTCCCCCCAATCCGGACACCGCCTCGCCCGGCGGGTGTCACACCCGGCCCGGCCCGGCTCGCTTCCTCGGCGCCCGGCGTCCTCCTCGGCGCCCGGCGTCCTCCTCGGCGCCCGGCGTCCTCCTCGGCGCCCGGCGTCCTCGACCCGCCCGCCGCCTGTCCGGGGCCAGCCCGCCGGACGTTCTGGAGGTCGCCATGGCCGTCCCCCAACCTCTCGGGTCCCGTGTGTCGGGCCGACCCGACGATCTCAACCGCGCCGCCGCCCTGCGCCGCGACACGCTCGAGCAGGTCGCCCGGGCGGCGGCGGCCGTCCGCGACACGGGGGCGGGAGCCGCCGCCTGCTGCGAGGGCCTCGTCGTCGATGCCGCGCTGCCGGGGCGGATCCTCGCCGTCGTGCGGCTGGCCTGGGAGCTCGACCAAGGCATCGATCTCGCCGCCGAGGCCCTCCGGTCGGCCGACCGGGCCCGGGCCCTGGATCGCATCGACGCCCGCCGACGCCCGGCGCTCCCGGCCGGTCTGGCCGCCGAGGTCCGGTCCCGGGGCGCCGCCGTGCTGCGCTTCGACGCCCGGGGGGACGGCCGGTTCGTGGCCGCCTGGGGTGAGGTGACCGACGCCGACCACGTCGCGCTCCTCGTGCCGGGCATGTCCAACGACCTCACCGACGTGCCCGGGCTCATGCGCCGGGCCGACCACCTGCTCGCCGAGATGCGACGCCGGGCCCGGCCCGGAGCACGGCTCGCCGTCGTGGTCTGGCTCGGCTACGACACGCCCGACGTGTCGCCGGGCGGCCTGCTTGGCGGCGCCGGCGGCGGGGCCGCCCGCGCCGCGGCCGACGACCTGGTGCGTGACGTCGCGCGCGTCCGGCGACTCGTCCCCCCGGGGTCGCACGTGACGGTGATCGGCCACAGCTACGGCACCCGCGTGGTGGCGGAGTCCATGCGCCTCCCGGTGGTCGGTCTCGACGTGCCCGATGTCGTCCTCGCCGGCTCCCCGGGCACGGGCGTGGACCACCGCCGCGACCTCGGCCACCCCGACACCCGGGTGTGGGAGGTGGGCACCGCCGACGACTGGGTGCGCCGGATCCCCGTGGTGCACGGCCGCGATCCCCATGACGAGCGGTTCGGGGGGCACCGTCTCCCCGCTGAGGGGATGCATGGCCACAGTGGGTACTTCGAGCCCGGGAGCCCCTCGCTCATGGCGATGGCCGCCGTGGCCACCGGCACCCACCGCGCCCAGCGGCCCCGCCCGCCCGGTCCCTCGCGCCGGCCGGGCCCGGGCGACCGGGCTGAGCGACCGGGCTGAGGTTTCGCGGGCTCGCGACTTCGGTTTGGCCGTCGTTCAACCAAAGCTTCGGCATGCCCTATGCTGTCGCCGTAGCTTGTGCACCGGTTCACATGCGTCC
>JBIKWW010000094.1:0-9782 GCA_044356125.1 Acidimicrobiia bacterium | reverse complement strand
GACGGCGCTCGGGGGGCCCGGGCGGGCGGGAGACGGGCACCGGAGCCCCGCAGCGGTGCATCCGCGCGCCGTCGCGGCTCACTGCCCACGCCGCCGCCGCCTGCCCGATCGTGCCGGCGAGGGCCGCTGCGGCCGCGGCGAGGAGCGCTTCGACGCCCCCGGGACCGACCGGTCCGCCCGCAGCGACCGGTCCGCCGACCCCGGAGGCTCGTTGGCGCAGGGCGGCGGCGAGCCGGCCGAGCACCTCGACGCCGACGTCGACCCCGGGCGCGGCGGAGGGGCCGGGTCGTCCGGCCGGAACGGCAGGATCGCGGCCGGGGGCGCGGCCGGGGTCGCGGTCGGGGTCGCGGGCGGGATCGCGGGCGGGATCGGTGAGCTCGGGCACGTTCGACGCGTCGGACGCCCCGCCGCTGAGGGGTTCCTCAGGAGTGCAGCGCGGTTCGGCGCACCGGGAGTTCTACCACTCTGCGTGGTCTCCAGGCTGATGGAGCGGGCGAATCAGGCCGGGCGAATCAGGCCGGGCGACCCATGCCCGACCGGTCCGAGCCCGGTCCGAGCCCGGTCCAGGGTTTCGGAGCCCGGTCCGGGGGTGGATCCGGGGGCGGGTCAGCGCAGGCCGAGCTTGCGGGCGCAGGCCGGCCAGGCCGACCAGCCGGCCCGAGCCTGGAGCTTGCGGGCGGCGGCGTCCTGGACGTCGGGGTCGGCCTCGTGCGGGTACCCGGTGAAGCCCAGGCTCCGCCAGGTGGCGAGGGCGAACTGGTAGGCGCCGTAGTAGCCGTTGCCGGTGTTGATGGCGTAGTTGTTGCGGGACTCGCAGACCCGCAACCGGTACCAGACGTCGTCCTGGCGGGCGGCGGGCAGCGGGTTGGGCAGAGCGATGTCGGCATCGGCCGGCGCCGGGTTCGTGGCCGGGTTCGTGGGGTTCGCCGTGGGCGGCACGGTGGTCACGGCGGTGGTGGTCGTGGCCGCTGGCCGGCTCCGCTTCCGGACCGTCGTCGTGGGCCGGGCGGCAGCCAGCGTGGTGGCCGTGCGGACGACCCCGTCGACGGTCTCCCCCGACCACGAGGAGCTCGTGACGGTGGCCGACGGCAGTGGAGGCGGCGTCTGGGCCCGGGCGCCGGACGCGACGGCCAGCGCACCGACCGCTCCGATCCCGGCGACGGCGAGACCCGCAGCGAGGCTGCGCACGCCGGCCACCGGCGACCGTCGGGAACGACCGACCTGATGCTCGGCGGACCCGAGGGTCGGCTCGCAGCATCGCGGACGATCAGGTCGCCCGGGACGTTCATCTGCGCGCTGATGACCTAGGCGCTGA
The DNA here is from genome assembly GCA_044356125.1 of Acidimicrobiia bacterium. Taxonomy (GTDB): domain Bacteria; phylum Actinomycetota; class Acidimicrobiia; order Acidimicrobiales; family JANYDT01; genus JBIKWW01. Next base: position 8,467 of record JBIKWW010000094.1, on the reverse strand, counting down.
TGAGCTACGCGTTCTTCATCTGCGCGCTGATGATTCGGGGAGAACCCTGCGCGATCGTGGTTCTGGCTGTCAGTTCGCTGGTGCATCGGCGCCTCCTCGCCGTGGGAACCACGGCGGTGGGGATCGTCGGCATCGAGCCGGAGTGGCGAGAAACTAGCCCTCCGGGGGCGATGGGGGAACCGACAGCAGAACGCGACACGGTCGCGATGCGACGCGAATGTTGTGACGCGTCCTGCCGGTCCTCGCCGCGAACCGCATCCGCCCCCGACGCGTCCTCCGCTCGGTAGCGTCCCGGTGCGGGCACCCGACCGGTCCCGTCCACCACCACGAAAGGAACTGCCGTGATCCAGGAGTTCAAGGACTTCATCAACCGGGGCAACCTCGTCGACATCGCCGTCGGCCTCGTCCTCGCCTCCGCCTTCGGGAAGGTGATCGACGTCTTCATGAAGGGGATCGTCGCTTCGTTCCTCGGCATGATCCTCGGCAAGCAGAGCTTCGCCGACACCACCATCACGATCGGCAAGGGCGTGTTCCTCACGGGTGCGTTCATCAACGAGGTGCTGACGTTCGTGCTGACGGCCTTCGTGCTGTTCCTCGTCGTGAAGGCCTACAACCGGACCCGCAGGGAGGCCCCGCCCGCCGCGCCGACGGCCCAGGAGCAGCTCCTCACCGAGATCCGCGACGCGCTGCGCGCCGGGCGCTGACCGCCTCACACGCTCCGGCCGCGGCCCGCGGCCGGAGCTACAGGGGCCGCAGCTACAGGGGCCGCAGCGTCAGGGGCCGCAGCGTCAGGGGCCGCAGCGGTGACGGCGACCCGCCAGGCACCGGCGCGCTGCGCGTCGTACACCGACGAGGACCCACTGACCCGCCACGCCACCACGGTGACGACGAGCGCCGGCACCAGGTAGGCGGCTCCGAGGAGCTCGGCCACGAGCACCGTGCACGCCAGCGGCGTGTTGCTGGCCGCCCCGAACACGGCGGCGAAGGCGACGCAGGCGAGCAGCGCCCGGGGGAGGCCCAGGGGCGTGGCGAGCGCCGAGCCCAGGCAGGCGCCGACGCACAGCAGCGGCGTGACCTCGCCCCCGGGGAATCCGCTGCCGATCGTCACACCCGTGAAGAGCAGCTTCCAGGCGAACGCCACCCCGGCGACCCCGGCGCCGGCGAGCGCGGCGTCGATCAGCGGCAGGCCGAGTCCGTTGTAGTCGCGTGAACCGACCAGGATCGTCAGCGCGCAGATGATCACCCCACCTGCCGCCAGCCGCAGCGGCGGCCAGGGGATGCCGCGGCGGCACGCCGTGCGGACACCCTCGGTCAGCATCACGAAGGCCCGGGCGGCGAGCCCGCAGGCGATGCCGAGCAGCACCAGCCGTGCCGCCAGACCGGCGTCGAGGGGCGGGACACCGGGGCCGACGATCGGCGTGTGGCGGATGCCCAGTGCGTGGGCCACCCGGTCGCCGACGACCGATGCCGTCACCGATCCCACCAGCGCGTCGCTGCGCAGCACACCGAGGGCGACGACCTCGATCCCGAAGACGGCACCCGCCGCAGGCACCCCGAAGACGGCACCGAAGGCGCCTCCGAAGACGGCGATGAGCAGCAGCACGCGCGTGTCGCCGACCGGGTTCCACCAACGCCGAAGGGGGCGCAGCACGCTCTCCACCAGGCCGGCGGTGATCTGCACGGCCGCGCCCTCGCGACCGCCGGAGCCGCCGAACAGATGGGTCGCCGTGGCCCCGGCGAGCACGAGCGGGGCCATGCGCCGAGGTACCGGGGACTCGGGCGTCACGCCTGCGTGGTGACCGTAGAGGTCGTCGAGGAGCAGGTTGGTCCCCCGCACGGCCCGGCCCCCGAGGAACCGGTGGGCGAGCCCCACGGCGATGCCGGCGACGGGCAGCAGCCACAACAGCCAGGGGTGGTGCTCCCGCGTCCGCGTGGCCCACTCCAGGCTGCGCAGGAAGACCGTCGAGCCGGCCCCGGCGAGCACGCCGACGGCCGCGCCCAGCACGGCCCACTGCAGCAGGTGGGCGCCACCACCGCCCGTCATCCGCCCGATCAGGCGGCCGTTCAGGCGGCCGTTCAGGCGGCCGTTCCCGGCCCCGTTCCCGGCCCCTGCCCCGGTCATCGGGCGGCGATGAGCAGGCTCTGGGTGGAACGACCGAAGGCGCCGTGGACGTCGAACAGCAGCCCGGCGGCCAGGCCCGTGCCGGCGGCATCGGCACGGACGACCGATTCGAGCCCGATCCACTCCCCCACCGGCTCGCGCACGAGGTTCACGGTGAGGTCGGCGTTGATGTAGGTGTGGGTCTCCATCGGCAGGACGCTGCCCACGGCGTTGCCGAAGTCGGCCAGGGTGACGGCGCGCTGCACGGCGCTCACGGGCTCGTCGTCGACCAGCCGGGTGAGGAGCCGGGCCCACATCGTCCCCGGGCCGGGGCGGTCGATGGCGCCGCGCACGAAGCGCAGCTCGGCGGCGTCGGCGTGGAAGGCGACGGCGGCGCCGGTCGAGACGTGACGCTGCGGGCGGAGGCCGGCGGCCGGGGCGGGGAGGGAGGTGAGGTGGTCGTCGACCCCGGCGTTGGCGGCCACGGTCACGGCGGGCAGCTCGAGGGGGGCCCGCCGCAGCCGCAGGGCCGTCGCCCGGGCGACCTCGGTCCCCGCGCCGGGGCCGCCGCCGGCCCACAGCGAGGCACCGACGAGCTGGACCTTCCACCCCGGACGCAGCGTGGTGACGGTCAGCTCGAGGGGCTCGAGGGGGACGGGCCTCATGAGCTCCACGGTGACCCGCGAGGTCAGGTAGGCCGCCGGGTCCTCGTCGGGCGTGGTCCGGTGGCGTTCGCACGCCCGGGCCAGCAGCCCCGACGGAGGTCCGCCGTGCTGGGCCGCCGCGCTCCATGGCCCCGCCGTGAACGGGGACGGCACGAACCGGGAGCCGTCGGTGCGGAAGAGCGGCTCGGCCGGGGCCTCCGGACGGGATCCGCTCAGGGGTCCGCTCAGCGGTCCGCTCGGGGGCTGGCTCGGGGGCTGGCTCGGGGGCTCGCTCGGGGGCTCGCTCATGTGCCCATGGCTAGCAGCCGGTCGGGGCCCCGTACGATCCGCTCCGGTGTCCCGCTCCCCCCTGCCCGCCGTCGCCGCCCTGGCCCTGGTGTCCCTCGCCGTGGTTTGCCTCATCGGCCCGGCGGGCGTCGCTCCGGCCACGGCGGCGACCGGTGCCACGACCGCCCCCGGAACCAGCCCCGGAACCAGCCCCGGAACGAGCCCCGGAACCAGCCCCGGAACCAGCGCCCGAGCGCGGCCGACGGCGCGCCCCACGACGACCGTCGAGACCGTCCCCGGCATCCCCCAGGGACCGGGCCGGGCAGCGCCCGTCAACGCCGACGGCGGGCTGCCCTCGACCGGGACCACCCTGCCCGTCGGCCCCGTGCGGGTCCGGCTCACGGCGGTCGCCGTGGCGGCCCAGCCCGTCGGGGTCGTCGCCCGGCCCGGCGACCCGGCGCTGTACGTCATCGAGAAGACCGGCCGCATCCGCGTGGTGCGCGAGGGGCGCCTCGACCCCACCGCCGTCCTCGACCTGAGCGGCCGGGTCTCGGCGGTGAACGAGAACGGCCTGCTCGGGCTCGCCTTCCCGTCCGGGCCCGAGGCGGACCGTCCCCCCGTTCTGTACGTGCTCTACAACGCCGCCGACCGCACCCTCACGCTCAGCGAGATCCCCTTCGACGGCACCCGGGCCGACGTGTCGCGCGAGCGCGTCCTGCTGAGCCTGCCCAAGTCCACCGACGAGCACAACGCCGGCACCCTCGTCGCCACCTCCGACGGCCTGCTGTGGGTGGCCGTCGGCGACGGTGGACCGGCCGGCGATCCCCGCAACAACGCCCAGCGTCTCGATCGGCTCATGGGCAAGGTCCTGCGGATCGACCCCCGGGGCCGCACCGGCGATCTGCCCTACGCCATCCCGGCCGACAACCCCTACGTGCGGCGGGCGGCGACGCTCGGTGCCCCGTCGGGAACCGGCAACCGTCCCGAGATCTGGGCCTACGGGCTGCGCAACCCGTGGCGGCTGAGCGTGGACGAGCAGACGGCGGACGTCTGGATCCCCGACGTGGGCGAGAGCTCGTTCGAGGAGATCAACCGGGTCCCGGCCGCCGGGGCGGGCGCCAACCTCGGCTGGCGCATGCGGGAGGGGACGGCCACCTACAAGGGCGGGCGGCCGCGCGGCGCTCTCGATCCCGTGTACGCCTACCCGCACAAGGACGGGCGTTGCGCGGTGGTGGGCGGCGTCGTCTACCGGGGTCGGTCCATGCCCGCGCTGCAGGGTGCGTACGTGTTCGGCGACGTCTGCACGGGCCGCATCGACGCCCTCGTGCCCGATGGCGGGCGCTGGCGCCCGGTGTCGCTGGGAGCCCGGCTCGGCTACCTCACGGCCTTCGGCACCGGTCCCGACGGCGAGCTGTACGCGACGTCGTTGGAGGGTGGTGTGGTCCAGCTCGTCCCGGTGCCCTGACCCGACGCCCGGACCGGGCCGACGTCGGGCCGGCCCACGCCGTGGCTCAGCCCAGACGGGCCCGGATGAGCGCGGCCAGCTCGAGGGGGCGGTCGCCCTGGATGGAGTGGCCGGCGCCCTCGACCACCACGACCTCGTCGCCGGGTCGGCGGCGCCGCCATTCGGCGACGTCGTCGTCGGTCACGACGGGCGAGAGGGCGCCACGCACGAGCGTGGCGGGCGCCGCGATGGCGGCGGCGTCGTCCCAGCTCAGCATGTCCTCGGGGTGGCGCTGCTCCTCGCCGTGGCGGGTGCGGCGGTCGTAGCGCCACTGCCAGGTGCCGTCGGGCTGCTGGGCGGCGTTGTGGAGGATGCCGCGGCGCAGCGAGGTCAGCGACCGGGTGGGGTTGTGCTCGAGGGTGCGGGCCAGCAGCGCCTCGAAGGAGTCGAACTGCTGGGGCCCGTTGACGAAGTCGAGGATCGCCTTGGCCTTCTCCCGGGTGACGCCGGGCGTGACGTCGACGACCATCAGCGCGCGTACGAGCTCGGGGTGGCGCACGGCGAGGGCGAGCGACGTCAGCCCGCCGAGCGACATGCCGACGACGAGGCGGGCGCGGGGCGCGGCGTGGGCGATGGCGACGGCGATGTCGTCGGCCAGGACCGGCGGCACGTAGGCCTGGTCGTCACGCCAGGCCGAGCGACCATGACCGGGGAGATCGACGCACAGGGCGGTGAGGTCGGGCCCCAGCGCCAGGCACACGGTGTCCCAGGTGTGGGCGTTCTGGGAGCCGCCGTGGACGAGCACGAGGTCCACGTCACGGGTCGGATCACCCCATCGCAGGGCGCTGACGGACCGGGCGTGGGGCGGAGCCGGCAGGGCCACCCCGATCCGGGCGACGGTGGGCGGGCCGTTCCAGGTGATGCCGGCCTCGTCGCAGTTCTCCCGGAAGAGGCCGAGCTCGTCGTACACGGCGGGCGGGGCCAGATCGGGGCGGGCGTCGGGACGGGATGCCGGTCCGGTGTCGGGGCGTGCGTCGGGGCGTGCGTCGGGGCGGTCCACGTCGGTACGGTACCCGGGTGGCTGCGACGATCCCCGAACGAGGCATGAACCGCGACGAGGTGCTGGCCGGGCTCGACGCCTTCCGGGTCGGCGACCTCGACTGGAAGCACGGCCGGGCCTTCAGCCTCGCCTACTACGCCGGCGACGACGCGTACGACCTGGCCGTCGAGGCCTACGCGCGCTTCGCCTCGGAGAACGCCCTGAACCTCGACGCCTTCCCCAGCCTGCGGCGCATCCAGAACGACCTCTTCGCCATCGTGGGCGGGCTCCTCGGTGGCGGACCGGGCACTGCGGGGGCCTTCACCGCGGGCGGCACCGAGAGCATCCTCACCGCCGTGCACGGGGCCCGGAACTGGGGCCGGGCCCGGGGGATCACGGCGCCCACCATGGTGCTGCCCACCTCGGCCCACGCCGCCTTCTCCAAGGCCGCCGAGTACTTCGACGTCCGGGCCGTGCGGGTGCCGGTCGGTGCCGACTACCGGGCCGACGCCGCCGCCATGGCCGACGCCGTCACGCCCGACACGGTCCTGCTCGTGGCCTCGGCGCCGAGCTACCCCCAGGGCGTGATCGACCCGGTGGCCGAGATCGGGGCGGTCGCCGAGGAGCACGGGGTGCTGTTCCACGTCGACGCCTGCATGGGCTTCACCCTGCCGTGGCTGGAGCGCCTCGGCAAGGTGTCGGTGCCGTGGGACTTCCGGGTCCCGGGGGTCACCTCGATGTCATGCGACCTCCACAAGTTCGGGTACTCGGCGAAGGGCGCGTCGGTGCTGCTGCACCGCGACAAGGAGCTCCGCCGCCACCAGTTCTTCCTGACGTCGGACTGGCTCGGCGGCCTCTACGGATCCCCGGCCATCCTCGGGACCCGCGCCGGAGGCGGCGCCGCGTCGGCCTGGGCGATGCTGCACCACCTCGGAGCAGCGGGCTATCTGGAGCTCACCGCTCAGGCATGGGACGCCCGGGTGCGCCTCCAGGCGGGCATCGAGGCGATCCCCGGGTTGGAGGTGCGGGGGCGGCCGGAGGCGACGCTCCTGGCCTTCGGCTCGGCGCTGCGGGCCGACGGAACGCCCGTGGTCGACATCTTCGCCGTCGCCGACGAGCTGTGGGCCGGGCACGGCTGGTACTGCGACCGCCAGTCCCCACCGGACTCGCTGCACTGCACCGTGAACGCCGTCCATGCCGGGACCGTCGACGCCTTCCTGGCCGATCTCCGCCCGGTCGTCGAGCGCCTGGCGGGCGACGCATCGATCGAGGGGGACCGTACGCGCGCCTACGGTACGGTCGAATGAGCGCGATCCTCTGGTCACCCTCGGCCACCCGGGCCGTCGACACCCGCATGGCCCGCTTCGCCCTGCGCCACGGCCATGCCGATTTCCTGTCGCTGCACCGCTGGTCCCTGCGCGACCAGGGCGCGTTCTGGTCGGCCGTGTGGCACGACCTCGGCGTGATCGGCGAGCGGGGTGCCGCCGCCATGGCCGCCCCGGCGGGGTCGTCGGACCTGCGCGACACCCGCTACTTCCCTGACGCCCGGCTGTCCTATGCCGAGAACGCCCTCGACGGCCGGGGCGTGGCGGGAACGTCGGAGGCCGTCGTGGCCGTCGACGAGCTCGGGCGGCGTCGGGTGCTCACCTGGGACGCGCTGCGTTCGGAGGTGGCGGCCTGTGCCTCTGCCCTGCGCGCCGACGGCGTGGCTCCCGGCGACCGCGTCGCAGTGTGGCTCCCGGCCGGCATCGAGGCGCTGGTGGTGATGCTCGCGGCCAACGCCATCGGGGCGACGAGCTCGTCGGTCTCACCGGACTTCGGAGCGGCCGGGGCGCTGGACCGCTTCGGCCAGATCACCCCCTCGGTGCTGGTCGCCTGCACCGGCTACGACTACGGCGGGCGGTCGTTCGACATCGCTGCACGCGTCGCCGAGGTGGCCGCCGCGCTGCCGTCGCTGCGTCGTGTCGTCGAGCTCGGGGAGTGGGAGGCGTGGCTCGCCCCGCACCGGGGCGAGGCGCTGCGCTTCGAACGGCTGGGCATGGACCATCCCCTGTACGTCCTGTACTCGTCGGGTACGACGGGCAAGCCGAAGTGCATCACCCACGGCGCCGGCCGGGTGCTGCTCAAGCACCTGACCGAGCACGCCTACCACTCCGACGTCCGCCCCGGGGACCGTGTCACGTGGTTCACCACCACCGGCTGGATGATGTGGAACTGGATCGTCAGCGCGCTCACGGTCGGGGCGACCGTGGTGCTCTACGACGGCAACCCCGCCCATCCCACGATCGGGCGGCTCTTCTCGCTCGTCGACGAGGAGGGCCTGTCGATGCTGGGCGTCAGCGCCAAGTTCATCGACTCGGTGGCGAAGACCGGCTACCACCCCGCCGAGCACCACGATCTGTCCTCGCTGCGCACGATCGGCTCCACGGGCTCGCCGCTGGCGCCCGAGGGCTTCGAGTTCGTCTACGCCCACGTGAAGGCCGACGTCCACCTCGCCTCGATCTCGGGCGGCACGGACCTGTGCGGGTGCTTCGTCGCCGGCGACCCCACCTCGCCGGTGCGCGCCGGGGAGATCCAGCGGCCCGCACTGGGCATGGACGTCCACGCCTGGTCCGAGGACGGAACCGACGTCGTCGTCGGCACGCCCGGCGAGCTCGTGTGCACGGCGCCGTTCCCGTCCATCCCCGTCGGGTTCTGGGGCGACGACCGGTCGGCCGACCCCCACGGGGCCCGCTTCACGGCCGCCTACTTCGCCCGCTACCCGGGCGTCTGGCACCACGGGGACTTCATGACCGTCACCGCCGATGGCGGCTTCGTGATCCACTGCCGCTCCGACGCCACGCTCAATCCCGGGGGTGTGCGCATCGGTACGGCCGAGATCTACCGGGTCGTCGAGCAGATCCCGGCGGTGGTCGAGTCCCTGGTGTTCGGCCAGGACTGGGAGGGGGACA
>JBIKWW010000093.1:0-9789 GCA_044356125.1 Acidimicrobiia bacterium | reverse complement strand
GGCGGGCGGGGTCACCGGCGGGCGGGGTCACCGGCGGGCGGGGTCACCGGCGGGCGGGGTCACCAGCAGCGCCGATCAGCCCCCGGCCACCCGGGTGCCGGGAGGGAACCGTCCGATGCCGCCGTCCTCGAGGAGCAGGCCCGTCATCGTGCGGTCGAGGTGCTCGGCCTGCCACCCGAGCAGCTCCTGGGCCTGCCCCAGCACGACCACGGGGTCGTCGGTCAGCGTGCCCCATGCGGGATCGGCGGCCAGGTCGAAGCACAGCCACGATCCGTCACCGAAGTGGACGTAGGCGTGGGTCGCGCCGCGTTGCACGACCAGCTTGGCCCGCTCCACCCGACGGTCCCACGGCCACCCGTCGACCCCCCGGCGCAGCCGGGCGTCGCGCCAGTCCCACTCGTAGTGCGCCGAGCGGCGCCACCACGGCGGATCCCCACCAGCCAGGAACGGCGTCAGCGGCAACCCGTCGCACTGCGCCGGCACCGGCTCACCGATCAGCTCGCAGATCGTCGGCAGCACGTCGACGGCCTCGGTGAACGACTCCACCGTCCGACCGGCGCCCGCCCCATGGCGGGGACTGCGGATGATCGTGACGATGCGGTAGCTCGACTCGAAGAACCCGGCCTTCTGCACCAGACCCTGGTCACCGAGCTGCTCGCCATGGTCGGCGGTCACCACCACGACGGTGTCGTCCCACTCCCCGCGGTCCTCGATGGCAGCGACGACCCGACCGAGCTGCTCGTCGACGTGGGTGACCATGCCGTAGTACTGGGCCCGGAGGGTGGCCACGTCGGCGGGATCGGTCGGGGCGGCCGTGCCCGGGTGGCGCAGCAGCGCGTCGTGCAGGCGGTGGCGCGTGGCAGGCACCGGCAGCGCCGGTGGGCACTCGGCCGGGTCGTACCTGCCGGCGAAGTGCCCCGGGGCGCAGTAGGGCGGATGAGGGCGGAGGTAGGACACGTGGGCGAACCACGGCCGGTCGGGCGGCTGGGCGTCGAGCCAGCCGACGACGGCATCGGTCAGGAAGGACGTGACGGACAGCTCGGCGGGCCGCTCGTGCTCGGTGGCCAGCGCCTCGTCAGCCGACGCGACGGCGTACCCCCGGGCCCTCAGCGCATCCAGCCAGGCGAGCTGGCGGCCGTCGAGATCGACGACGGCCTCGAAGCCGGGCAGGACGCCCTCGTAGGTGGACAGGCGCGGATCGTCGGGATCGTCGACGGTGCGGGGATCGACGCCCTGATCGGTGTAGCCGAACAGCACCGGGGCGTACCCGGCGCGACGGGCCACCCGGGCCACGTTGTCGAAGCGGTCGTCGAGCGGGGTCCCGTTCGCCACCACCCGGTTGTTGCGCTGGTAGGTGCCCGTGTACAGCGCCGCCCGTCCCGGGGCGCAGGGCGCGGCGTTGGCGAAGTGGTTGGCGAAGCGGACCCCGGCGGCAGCGAGACCGTCGAGCACCGGGGTTCGCACCACGGGATGTCCGGCACAGCCCAGGGCGTCGGACCGGAACTGGTCCAACGTCACGAACAGCACGTTCGGCCGGCGGCGCATCACCGCCGGAGTCTGCCAGCCGACGGGCGCGGCGCTCAGCGGCGGCGGGCGAAGTACTTCCGGTAGCCCTCGGCCAGGGCCCGCAGCTCGGGATCGCGCTCGAACTCGGGCTCGAACTTCGCCCACGCCTCCTCGCGCTTGCGCGGGAAGTACTCGGTCGGGAAGTAGCCCTCGTGGGGCCGGTAGGACTTCAGCACGTTGCGGGCCACGGTGCTCTTGTGCACCTCGTCCACCCCGTCGGCGATGCCCATCGTGGGCGCACCCGCGTACATGGCCTGCAGGGGGGTGAGATCGGTCGTGCCCAGCGAGCCGTGGATGTGCAGGGCGTTGAACGACACCTCGCGCAGCACCTTGGCCATCGTGAACTTCACCACCGCGATGTCGGTCCGGGTGGCCTGGGTGGAGGAGTTGTCGATCTTCCACGCCGTCTCCAGCACCAGCAGCCGGAGCATGCGGATCATGGCGTAGGAATCGGCGATCTTCTCCTGCACCATCTGGTGCTCGGCGATGATCTTGCCGTGCGACTCGCGGCTGAGCGCCCGCTCGCACATCATGTCGAAGGCCAGCTTGCACTGGGCGATGGTCCGCATGGCGTGGTGGATCCGCCCGCCGCCGAGTCGCCGCTGGGCGAGGACCTTGGCGCCGTCCTCGGGGCCAAGGAGATGGTCGGCGGGGACGCGGACGTCGTTGTAGATGATGTGGTTGTGGTTGCGGGGCTCCGGCAGGATCGTGACCCCCGGCGTCTCGCGGGGCACCACGAACATGCCGTTGGTGCACATGACGAACAGGATGTCGGCCACGCGCCCGGCGGAGGTGAACCACTTCTCGCCGTTGATCACCCACTCGTCGCCGTCGCGCACGGCGTGGGTCCGGAAGAGGTTCGGGTCGGAACCGCCCTGGGGCTCGGTCATCGAGTAGGCCGACCACATCTCCTGGTTGAGCATCGGCTTGAGCCAGCGCTCCTTCTGCTCCTCGGTGCCGTAGGCGGCCAGCATCTCCATGTTGCCGGTGTCGGGCGCAGCGGCCCCGAAGAACTGGGGTGCCGACGGATAGCGGCCGATGATCTCGTTGAGCAGACCGAGCTTCAGCTGCCCGAAGCCGGGGCCGCCCAGCTCCTCGTCGAGGAAGATCGCCCACAGGCCCTGGGCCTTGATCTCGTCCTGCATCCCCCGGACGATCGCCCGGATCTTCGGGTCCTTCGAGCGCACGGCGTACGGGAACACGTACTCCATCGGCTCGATGCGCTCCCGGCAGAACTGCTCGACCCAGTCGAGCTTGGCCTGGAACTCAGGCTCGGTGGAGAACTCCCATGCCATGACTGCACCTCGCTGTTCGTGGCTGCTCGTGAACGACGGGCGACGCCGCTGCGGGCGCTGCCGGGGGTCGATCCTCGCCCACCCGGGCCGACTTGTGCCAGACGCGGGCATGGCGCAGGCCCGCGCCGGACCGATGCTGCCCCGGGGCCCTACAGTTCCCGGCCGTGACCGCCCGGTCCCCCACAGCGCGCAGCACCGGCGAGATCGTCCGTCAGCGCCTGATCGACGCGCTCGACGCCCGGTGGGCGGCCACGGTCACCCTCATCGAGGCCCCGGCCGGGTTCGGCAAGTCCGTGGCCCTGGCCCAGGCCGTCAGCAGCAACGCCGAGGACCCCGTCGGCGTCGACGTCGTGATCGAGTGCCGCCGATTCCACGCCGAGGCGACCGAACTGGCCACCGCCATCAGCGACGCCCTCGATGCCATCGTCCCCGGTACCCGGGGGCCCGTACGAACCGCCGGCGGAGCCCCCATCGACCGGGTCCTCGCCGCCGTCGCCGCCCGACTGCCCACCGTCGTGACGCTGATCCTCGACGACACCCACCACCTGAGGGCCTCGGAGGGCGCCGTCGACCTCCTCGCCCGCCTCGTGCGCGAGATGCCCTCCAACCTGCGGCTCGTGCTCGCCGGCCGCTCCCTGCCGCCACTCCCCCTGGCCCGGGCCGAGGCGGCCGGCCGCGTGGTCCGCATCGGCAGCCCCGACCTGGTGTTCACCGGTGACGAGTTGGGTACCGTGGCTGATCGGCTGGGTGCCTCGCGCTCCGCGCTGACCGACATCGGCGGGTGGCCGGCCCTGACCCGCCTGGCCATCGCCGCCGGAACCGTGGGCCCCATCGACTTCCTGCTGGAGGAGATCGTCGACGAACTCGACGCCGAGCACCGGCGTGCGTTGGCCGCCATCGTGATGGGGCGCGGCCTGAGCGTCGAGGACCTCAAGGCCGTCGCCGACGGCGGCGCCCTCCGCCACGTGCTCGCCACCGTGCCGCTGGTCGGTGCCCGCGACGGGGCCGGCCGCGACGCAACTGGGGCCGCAACGACCACCGCCCACGACCTCTGGGCCGAGGCTCTCGACCGCATCGTCGGACCGACCGAGCGCGGCGCCATCGCCGCCGGCCTGGGCGAGCTCCTCCTGGCCCGCGGGGCGTACCGCGAGGCCGCTGAGCTCGGAGCCGAGCACCGGTCCTGGACCACCACGCGGCGCGCCCTGCTCGGCCTGGCCATGGGCGGCGAGTCGTTCCCCAGTGCGACCCGCCTCGTGCAGCTCCGCGAACGCATCACCGGCCACGACCAGGAGCCCGAGGTGGTGCTCCTCGATGCGCTCATCGCCCGCCTCGGCAACGACCCGACACGCGGCCGCGCCCTGGCCGAGCAGGCCCTGGAGCAGTTCCTGCCGACGGGCGAGGTGGCCGCCATCGCCGCCGCCGGCTTCGAGGTCGGACTGGCCGCCTGGCTCACCGGTGACCTGGGCCGCGTCCTGGAGATCTACGAACTGGCCCGGACCGTCACCGCCAGGGGCAACGCCTCGCTGATACCGCTCATGCGCGTCGTGGAGGCCGTCGTCGCCGACCTCCGGGGCGACGCCGCCCGGACCGTATCCCTGCTCGCCGACGTGGACCTCGACGCCATCCCAACGTCGTTGGCCGTCTACGTGCTCAGCGAGCGGGTCTCCAAGCTCCAGCTCATCGGGCGACCGGCCGAGGCCTTGTCGCTGATCCGCCAGGCGCGCCAGCACAGCCTCGACCCTCGACTGCCCTTCACCCTGGCCCTGGCCCACTGGTTGGCCGGCGATCCGCGGCCGGTCTTCACCCGCTGGCGCCGGCTCCGCCATCAGCGCGTGGGCCACAACCAGACCGACTTCCTCGGCTGGGTCTACAGCTCCCACATCGATGCCGGCCTCGGCATCGACGAGCCCGTGGAGCAGCCGCCGTACCCGATCGAGCGCAGCCGCGAGCAGGCCTTCCTTGCTCTCACCAATGCCGTCCGGGCGGTCACCGCAGGCAACGAGGAGGCCGCCGCCCGCGCCATCGAGACGCTCGCCGTCGAACCCGGCTTCGACGACCCCCTCTGCCGGGGCGAGCTCCGCCGCCTGCCCACCGTCGCCTGGATGCTCTCCGAGCCCGCCCGCCGGGCGATCGGGGACGGCGCCCACGAAGGCGGCGACCCGCGGCTGGGCCCGGCCCGCCTCCTGGCCGCCCTGCGCCGGGGCGACGACCCCACCGTCGGCACCGACGAGCCCGATACCGACACACTCCGCACCGACCGCTCCGTCCTCGACTCCGGGCGCCTCCTCACCTCGCTGCCCCTGCGCTGGACCGCCGAGCTGCTCGCCCGCCTGGCCGACCTGGCCGACCGGGAGCCGACCGACCGCGAGCTGGCCGAACGGGTCGCCGCCACCGCGGAACGCATCGACGGCCTGACCGACGGTCGCCTGCGCCGTCTGCTCGGCCTCCCCACCTTCTCCTCCCTGGCCGGAGCCGAAGCCCTCGGGGCGCGCCTGGCCCCCGGGCCCGGACCCGTGCGCCTGCACGTGTTCGGCACGCTGGCCATCAGCCACTGGTGGAACGACGACGGCCCGGGGCCGGTGAACCGGTCCCGCGTCCGCCAGCTCCTCGGTCTGCTCGTGCTGCGTGACCCCATCGGCGTCGACGAGCTCACCGACCTGCTGTGGCCCGACATGACCCCCGAGGACGGACGCGCCAACCTGGCCGCCAGCCTGCGCCTGGCCCGGGCCGTCGTCGACGCCACCGACGGCGACGGCCACCGCCGGCCCGTGGAGGAGTCCCTGATCGTCCGGGACCGGTCGACGTTGCGGCTGCGCCGGGCGGACATGAGCTGCGACCTCTGGGACGTCCTCGCCCTCGTCGAACGCCTCGAGCGGAACCCCTTGCGGCCCGGCACCCCGACCGATGCGGACGCACCCCGAACCGACAGCCGGGCGGCGACGTCGCCGACCCCGGCCGGCGGGAGCGCCGACGAGCTCCTCGCCCTCGGCCTGTTCCCGCTGCTCGAGGACCTCGACGACGTCGTCGGGGTCCGAGGCGAGATCGAAGCCGCCCGCGGCCGCATCCGCCGGGCCGCCAATGATCTCGCCGACCGCCACCTGGCCGCCGGTCGGCCCGCGCAGAGCCTGCACATGACCACCCGCGTGCTCGACGGCGACCCCTACGACGAGCGCGCCCACACCACCCGGATCCACGCCGCCGCCGACCTGCGCGACGCCGCCGCCGTCCGCCTGGCCGTGGCTGCGGCCGGGGCCGCCCTGGCCGACCTGGGCGTCGCTGCCCCCCGACCCCTGGCCATGGCCCTCCGGCGGGCCGCATCGATCCTCGAACGGGACCGGCCCTCCGGCCATCCGGGACCGTGAACCGCACACGCTGAACGCCCCCGGGCACCGCGTTCATCGCCGACCGGAGGCCGCGTTCATCGGCCCTCCGTACGGTCCGACCATGCCCGAACTGCCACCGACGGACCGCCCCCACCGGGACCGACACGCCCACCACTCCCGGAGCACCGACCGGACCGGTCCGACCGAGCGGACCCGTCATCGGGCCGGACCCGCCAGGCGACGGGGACGGGGCCCGCTCGCCGCGCTGGCCACCGCCGTGGCCGTCGCCACCGTCGTCGGCACGGTCCCCACGAGCGGCGCATCCGCCGCCAACACGCGCCGGGTGGTGCGCAGCACCGTCGCCCGGCCAGCCGGCGTCACCCCGGGCACCCAGGCCCCGGCCTCCGCCAGCACCCCCGACCCCACCACCCCCGCCGGCCCCCGGCGCGCCTTCTCGGGAGGGCCCAACGCCGTCGCCCTCTCCCGCGACATCACCAACGGCCAGGCCATCGTCCGCTCCGGCACCGTCGCCTCCCTGGCCGGTCAGGTCGTCCCCGTCGGCGGGACCCGGCAGGCGACCATCGGCTCCCTGGCCGAGCAGGCACTCGCCCCCACCCGGTCGATGCAGTCCAAGCTGCCCCAGGCGGCGTCCGCGCTGTTCGGGTCGCCGGTCCTGAGCGAGGAGGTGGCGGAGACCGCCGATGCCACCATCCTCACGTCGCGGACGTCGTTCACCGTGACCGACCGGGCCGCCCTCGGCCGACAGGTCCCCGAGCTCGGCGGCTTCACCCCCGGTACGGCCCGTCTCAACCAGCTCAGCCCCGGCCAGCGTCAGGCCTTCGACACCTACCGCCGGTCCCTGGCGTCCAAGCCCGCCGGGCATCCGCTGCGGGAGGCCTCCAACCGCGGCGACCAGGCCCTGCTCGACGCCCTCGCCACCGGCGTCGCCGACGTCACCATCACCACCAACGTGCGCGTCGAGAAGCTGGCCACGCCGGCCAGCGGCCGGTTCGCCGTGCTCAACGGTCCCGCCGGCATCCCCGCCGTGGCCGCCCCCGCCGGGACGGCTTCGGTCGCCGGCCCCGCCGGCGCCCCGCAGGGCACCGCCTCCGGACAGGTCGACCACACCGCCAAGTTCCTCACCGGCTGGTCCCTCGGCGACTCCCTGCACTGGAGCACCAAGGCCGACTACGGGCTGGCCAGCCTCGAGGTCGGGTTCCACGCCGGGTACACCGTCGGGCTGCGTGTGCCGGTGGAGCTGCGCGGCACGATGACCCCCTCGCTGGTCGAGCGCCGGGGGAGCGGGGCCTTCCGGGACAGCTACGAGGTGAGCGTCCACGACGTGGCCGCCGTCGACGGCGATGCGGCCCACTACCGCAACGTCGGCCTGGCCGCCGATCTGATCGCCGACGGGGACGAGTTCGCCCTCGAGGCCGACGCCTACGCCTTCGCCAAGGGCGAAGTGCTCGGGAGCCGGTTCGACGAGCGCTTCCCCCGTCAGCCGCTCTTCGACGAGGGGAAGAACATGCGCCCGCCCTATGGCGACTGCGGTCCGGGGTGCGGGCTGGACTTCTTCTTCCCCTGCAACCTCACCAAGACCTGCATCGACGTGCTCGGGATCGTCACCGGCGGCGCCCAGGTCGGCTTCAACGTGGGCGGCACGGGATCGCTGTCCTACACCTACGCGTCCCTGGTCAACGGCGACGTCACGTCCTCGACGCGCCGCAGCACGGGCGAGACGGCCCGGACCCACCGCGTCACCACCGACGGACGCACCGGGATGACCCAGCGCTTCGACACCGTGCTGCCCGCCGACGGCAGCAGCATCCGCTTC
This sequence comes from Acidimicrobiia bacterium, assembly GCA_044356125.1. Classification (GTDB taxonomy): domain Bacteria; phylum Actinomycetota; class Acidimicrobiia; order Acidimicrobiales; family JANYDT01; genus JBIKWW01. Next base: position 1,771 of record JBIKWW010000093.1, on the reverse strand, counting down.
GGATACCGCCTCAGCGACCCCGTCTACGAGTGGAACGTCGCCATCACGCCCCTCGTGAAGGCGGGCATCTCATTCGACTACGTGGTGGGCACGGCGCAGCTCGACTTCGGGCCCTACCGGCTCCCGATCTCGGTCGATGTCGGCACCATCCGCCTCGGCGTGCACGACGGGACGCGGACCTCCACCGACAAGGTCGACGGCGCCGTCCGGGTGGATCTGCGTGCCCTCGACAACCCGGTCGGCGACGTGCAGGCCACCCCCGGCGCCTCGGCGGGCACCGTCGGATCAGGCGCCGGCTCCGGTTCGGGCAGCGCCGGCGGCCGCACCACGACGGCAGTGCCCGGCACCTCGGCCCCGGGCAGGAAGAAGAAGCAGCGGGCGACCACCGTGCCCGCCGTCGCCACGCCACCGATCACGGCCGCGCCGAAGGCGCCGGTCACCCGGGCGAGGTCCAAGACGGCGCCAGCCCGCACCCGGGTTTCCCAACCCTGAGCACTGCGGTCCGGACGGGGGGCTCGCGTCACCGGGCCCGGCCCCACCGGAACGGGCGGGGTCACGGGCCCCACCCGGCCCGGCCGGCCACCCGGCGACCGGCCACCCACACGTGCTCGACGTCGTCGGCCGTGGCCAGCCGGACCACCTTCTCGAAACGCCGGGCGGGATCGTCGAGCTCGGGCCAGGTGCGCAGGGCCGAGCCCGGCCGGCCCAACCGGACCGCCACGGCGTCGAAGCTGCGACCCGCCGCCAGCAGCCCCACCGGTAGCCCCAGCAGGTCGGCTCCGCCGAGCGTGGCCAGCCAGAAGGCCTCCACGATCGAGACCCGCGACCCCGGCACCCCCCGGCTCGACGGCGGTCTGGCCGGATCGACGCCGTCGGTCAGCATCTGCGACGCGCTCACCGCATGCTGGCACTGGCCGAGCACGGCCGCCGCCGCCCCGCCGGCGATGTCGGTCCCCAGACCGACCCGTACCCCGCGGTCGAGCGCCCGTCGCAGCGGGAAGACGCTGTTCGCGAACATCGAGTTCGACAGCGGGCAGTGGGCCACGCCCGCCCCCCGTCGCACCAGCAGGTCGAAGTCCGCGTCGTCGAGGAAGTTGCCGTGGGCCAGCACCGTGTGGGGCCGCAGCAGCCCGAAGCCGTCGAGGGCCACGGCGTCGCGCCGACCGGTGCGCTCCAGCACGTGGCCGTGGGCCCAGTCGCTCTCCGAGCAGTGGGTCTGGACGTGTGCCCCGGTGGCGGCTGCCAGCGCCCCGAGGCCCTCGAGCAGGGCGTCGGTGCAGGCCGGGATAAAGCGCGGGGTGATGACGGGATGCACCAGCGGCGAGCCGAGCGCCCCGATCTCGGCGATCGACCGGCGCGAGGCGTCGACGCCCTCGGCCGCGTCGCCGTCCCGGTACCAAGGAGGCGTGCCGTCTGGGTGGTCCATGGCCACCCGGCCCACGAAGGCGCGCTGGCCGAGTTCGGCGCAGGTCCGGGCGAGCAGGGTGGTCGACCCGACGTCGCGCGCCCCGAAGTACAGCGCCGTCGTCGTGCCGGCGGCCAGGAGGGTCGTCACGAGGTCCCGCCAGACGGCCCCGGCGAAGGCGGCGTCGGCATAGCGGGCCTCCAGCGGGAAGGTGTACTCGAACAGCCAGCGCTCCAGGGGCAGGTCGAGACCGGTACCGAGCTGTGGCCACTGGGGGGCGTGCACGTGGGTGTCGACGAGCCCGGGCAGCAGCACGACGTCCTCGCCCAGGGCAACGTCGACGGGGCGTCCGTCGCTGGGAGCGAC
>JBIKWW010000495.1:0-2707 GCA_044356125.1 Acidimicrobiia bacterium | reverse complement strand
GTCTCGAAGCGGGCTGCGCCCGGGAAGGCGGTCTCGAAGCGGGCTGCGCCCGGGAAGGCGGTCTCGAAGCGGGCTGCGCCCGGGAAGGCGGTCTCGAAGCGGGCTGCCCGCAAGCCGTCGGCGTGAGGGCCGTTCCCGGGCAGGTGCCCGGGAACGGGCCCGATCGGTCGGGTCAGCCCTGACCGGCGGCGGCGCGGATGAGGTTGAGGGCGCCGCCCGCCTTGAACCAGGTGATGTGCTCGTCGTTCATGGTGTGCTTGCACGTGATCGTGTCGATCGAGCCGTCGGGCTGGTGCAGTTCCACGGTGACGGGCTGATCGGGGGCGAGCCCGGCCAGACCCACGACCGACACCCTCGTATCCCGGCCGATCTTCTCCCAGTCGGAGGGATCGGCGAAGGTCAGCGGGAGCACGCCCTGCTTCTTCAGGTTGGTCTCGTGGATGCGGGCGAAGCTGCGCGTGATGATGACCACGCCGCCGCGGTAGCGGGGCTCCATGGCGGCGTGCTCGCGGGAGCTGCCCTCGCCGTAGTTCTGGTCGCCGACCGCCACCCAGCGCACGCCCTGGGTGCTCCAGCGCTTGGCGATCTCGGGGATCATCGCCTCCTCCTGGGCGACGGTGTCCCAGCCCATGCCGGGCTGCGACGTGAAGGCGTTGTTCACGCCGATGAACAGGTTCCCGGAGATGTTCTCGAGGTGGCCCCGGTAGGTGAGCCAGGGGCCCGCCATGGAGATGTGGTCCGTCGTGCACTTGCCCTTGGCCTTCATCAGCACGGGGAGGCCCTCGAAGTCGCGGCCGTCCCAGACCGGGAAGGGCTCGAGGAGCTGGAGCCGGTCCGAGTCGGGCCGGACCTCGACGGCGACCGCCGAGCCGTCCTCGGGCGGAGCGATGAACATCGAGTCGCCCCCCTCGAACCCGGCGGCGGGCAGCTTGTCGCCCGACGGCTCGCTCAGCTTCACGGACGTGCCGTTCTCGGCGGTGAGCGTGTCGGTGATCGGGTTGAAGTCGAGCGTGCCGGCGAGCGCGTAGGCGATCACGGTCTCGGGCGATGCCACGAAGCTGTTGGTCGACGCGTAACCGTCGTTGCGCTTCGGGAAGTTCCGGTTGTAGCTGTTGATGATGGAGTTCGGCGTGCCGTCGGCGAGGTCGTCGCGCTTCCACTGGCCGATGCAGGGCCCGCAGGCATTGGCCAGCACGGTGGCTCCGATCGCTTCGAGGTCGGCCAGGATGCCGTCGCGCTCGATCGTGGCCCGGACGCGCTCCGAGCCCGGCGTCACCAGCAGCGGCGTCTTCACCTTGAGGCCAGCTGCGGCGGCCTGGCGGGCGATGGAGGCGACGCGTGTCATGTCCTCGTAGGAGGAGTTGGTGCACGAGCCGATGAGCGCCGAGGAGAGCTGCAGCGGCCACCCGGCGGCCTTGGCGTTGGCGCTGACCTTGGAGACCGGGTGGGCGAGGTCGGGGGTCATCGGGCCGTTGATGTGGGGCTCGAGCGTGTCCAGATCGATCTCGATGACGCGGTCGAAGTAGCGCTCGGGGTTGGCGACGACGTCGTCGTCGGCCCGCAGGAGCTCGGCGTTGCGGTCGGCGAGATCGGCGATCGCCTCGCGCCCGGTTGACTTCAGGTACAGCGCCGTCTCGGCGTCGTAGCCGAAGATCGACGTGGTCGCCCCGATCTCGGCGCCCATGTTGCAGATGGTCGCCCGGCCCGTGGCCGAAATGCTCGCCACGCCGGGGCCGAAGTACTCCACGATCGCCCCCGTGCCGCCCTCGACCGTCAGGATGTCGGCGACCTTGAGGATGACGTCCTTGGCTGCCGTCCAGCCGCTCATCCGGCCCGTCAGGCGCACACCGATCAGCTTCGGGTAGCGCACGCCGAAGGGCAGGCCCACCATCACGTCGACGGCATCGGCCCCACCGACCCCGATGGCCACCATGCCGAGCCCGCCCGCGTTGGGGGTGTGGGAGTCGGTCCCGATCATCATGCCGCCGGGGAAGGCGTACTGCTCCAGCACCACCTGGTGGATGATCCCCGAGCCCGGCTTCCAGAAGCCGATGCCGTAGCGGGCCGAGACGGTGCGGAGGAACTCGTAGACCTCGCGGTTGGTGTCGTTGGCCACCTCGAGATCGCGCACGGCGCCGACGCGGGCCTGGATCAGGTGATCGCAGTGCACGGTCGAGGGCACGGCCACCTGCGGCAGGCCGGCGGTCATGAACTGCAGCAGGGCCATCTGGGCGGTGGCGTCCTGCATGGCCACGCGGTCGGGGAAGAACTCGCCGTAGGTCACGCCGCGCTCGAAGCCGTCCGTCGCCGCGTCGCGCATGTGGCCGAACAGGATCTTCTCGGCCAGCGTCATCGGTCGGTCCAGGCGCCGGCGACCGACCGCCACGTTCGCGGCGAGCTTGGCGTAGACCTGCTCGACGAGCTCGACGGGTGTGTTGGCGGCGACCTTGGCCATGGGGTGCTCCTCACCGGGGGGACGGACGGGTGGTCGTGACGAGACAAGCCTAATACAAGTACGATGACCACCGATGGCACAGCGCGCTGGCGACTTCCGGTACCGCCAAATCGCCGCCGAGCTGCGCGATCGCATCGTCTCGGGCGTGCTCGCCCCCGGCAAGCTGCTGCCCAGCGAGGCCGATCTGTCGGCGTCCTCGGAGGTCAGCCGGGTGACCGTCCGCAAGGCCCTCGAGATGCTCCGCGACGAGGG
>JBIKWW010000494.1:0-2709 GCA_044356125.1 Acidimicrobiia bacterium | reverse complement strand
GTACGAGGTCGGCCGCCCGTAGCCGGTGAGGCTGTTGAACAGCCGGGTCACGTCGTCGCCGATCTGGCGGTCGGCGGTGAAGAGGCCGAAGTCGGTGTACAGGCGGGCGGTGCTGGAGTTGTAGTTGCCGGTGGCGATGTGCACGTAGCGGCGGAGGCCCTCCTGCTCGGAGCGGATGACGAGGGCCACCTTGGTGTGGGTCTTCAGCCCGATCAGCCCGTAGGCGACGTGCACGCCCTCGCGTTCGAGGTGGCGCGCCCAGGTGATGTTGTTCATCTCGTCGAAGCGGGCCTTCACCTCGATGAGCACGGCCACCTGCTTGCCCCGCTCGGCCGCCTCGACGAGCGCCTTGACGATCGGCGAGTCACCCGAGGTGCGGTACAGCGTGAGCTTGATGGTGAGCACCGAGGGATCGGCTGCGGCCTGGCTGATGAAGCGCTCCACCGAGGTGGCGAAGCTGTCGTAGGGATGGTGCACGAGCACGTCGCCCTCGCGCAGCACGCGGAAGAAGTCGGGCTCCTCGTCGGCGACGGCCTGCAGACGCGGCTGCGTGCACGACGGCCACGGCTCGTCCTTGAGGTCGGGGTGGGGCAGGCGGTGCAGGGCGTGCAGCGCGGTGAGGTCGAGGAGCCCGTCGACGAGGACCAGGTCGCTGCGATCCAGTTCGAGCTCCTCGAGCAGCAGGCCGATCACCTCCTCGGTGGTGCCGGCGCTGACCTCGAGGCGAACGGCCCGGCCGAACCGGCGACGTCGCAGCTCGATCTCCATGGCCGCCAGCAGGTCCTCGGCCTCGTCCTCGTCCAGCTCCAGGTCGGCGTTGCGGGTGACCCGGAAGGTGTGGACGCTCTCGACCTCGAGGCCCGGGAACAGGGAGTCGAGCTGCGAGGAGATGAGGTGCTCGAGGGGGAGGAAGCGCCGGCCGTCGGCATCGCCGACGAAGCGCGGCAGCAGCGGCGGCACCTTGACCCGGGCGAAGCGGCGTTGGCCGCTGCCTGGCTCGCGCAGCATGGCGGCCAGGTTCAGCGACAGGTTCGAGATGTAGGGGAACGGGTGGCCGGGGTCGACGGCGAGCGGAGTGAGGACCGGGAAGATCCCCTCGTCGAAGACGTCCTGCATGGCCCGCCGGTCCGCCCCGTCGAGCTCGTCCCAGCCCACGATGGCGATGCCCGCGGCGCGCAGCTCGGCGAAGACGCGTCGCTCGACGGCGTTCTGGAAGCCGACGAGGTCCGCGACCCCCCGGGTGATCGCCGCGAGCTGCTGGTCGGGCCGCGTCCCATCGGGGCTGACGTGGTCGAGCCCGGCGGCGATCTGGTCGCGCAGCCCGGCGACACGCACCTCGTAGAACTCATCGAGGTTGGAGCTGACGATGGCCAGGAACTTGGCCCGCTCGAGCAGGGGCACGCCGGCATCGTCGGCCAGTTGCAGGACGCGCCGGTTGAAGTCGAGCCAGGACAGCTCGCGGTTGAGCAGTCGGGTGTCCGGGCCGTGGAGACCGTCGACGAGCGCGTAGGCCGTCGAGGGCCGGGCGGTGTCGGTCCCGATGGCGTCCGGGGGGTTGTTCGGGCGGATCACAGCTGGTGCTCCAGCCGTGCGTCACTGCATCGGGGGCAGACCGAAATCCCAGTCGACGGCGATGCCCTCACGCTCGCCATCGCTCATCACGCGGTCCCGGTTGCGGCGGAACTGCGGGTCGTGGAACGGCAGCAGCAGCAGACGGGCCATGACCCGCTGACGGAACTCCTCCACGAGGGCACGGTCGCCGCTCAGCTGCTCGACCTCCCAGTGGGGCGCGACCGGGCCGAGGTAGACGATGCGCACGTGGGCGCGGGTCTCGATGGGGGGCGGGGCGGCGGTGGACATCAGCTCGGGTGCTCCAGTCGATGGGTGGACATCACAGCGGTTCCGGATGGACGGACGGTGACCGGACGGTCACCGGCTCGTGTCAGGACCTGGAATCGCTCCGGGCGTCCTTGCCGCTTTCCTTGCCGTCGTCGTCCTTGGCGCCCTCGCGGATGCCCTCCTTGAACTCCTTGGAGGCCTGGCCGAGCGACCGGGCCAGCTTCGGCAGCCGCGTTGCCCCGAACAGGAGCATCACGATCACCAGGATGATGATGAGTTCGGTCGGTCCCAGGTTCATGGTGAAACCCTACCCGGCCCGGCCCGGCGGCGCGCCCCCTGACGCGCCCCCTGACGCGCCCCCTGACGCGCCCCTTGACGCGCCCCTTGACGCGCCCCTTGACGCGCCGATGCCCGCCGACCCGGCGGACCGGGAGTGCGGGCATCGCGGGGAAGTGCGCTCCTGCAGACGGGAGGGGGGACGGGCTCAGGCCGAGGCGATGCCCCCCGCGCGGCGGGCCAGGGCCCGGCTGCGCCGTACCTTGCGGCGCTCACGCTCCGACAGGCCGCCCCAGATCCCGAACTTCTCGCCGTTGGCCAGGGCGTACTCCAGGCACTCGGTGCGCACGACGCACCCCCGGCAGACCTCCTTGGCCTCCCGGGTGGACGCCCCGCGCTCGGGGAAGAACAGCTCCGGGTCGACGCCCAGGCAGTTGGCCCGCGACTGCCAGGCGAGGACGACGGCCTCGTGGGACTCAGGCACGTCGATCACCGCCGGGGCCCGGATTGCCGGTGACCGGACTGCTGGCGATCAGATGGGTACGGCCGGCATGGGTGCGGCGGGAATGGGCCGCCGTGGGCGCGCCCGTACCG
>JBIKWW010000524.1:0-2715 GCA_044356125.1 Acidimicrobiia bacterium | reverse complement strand
AGCCAGCTATGGTCTGCAGATTTTGGTCAGCAAAGATCCTAACTGAGAGCCATAATCTACTGTGTTAAGAAATTTAGGTACTTCTTTTATATTATCTTTGATAACCTTCGACAGTTGCTTGCGGATCATGGGTTTTGTCCCCAGAGTTACAGCTAAACGACAGTAATCTTCGGCGTCGTTCGCAGCAAGGTCGGGTATTCCCAGATCGTCGAGGATCGCTGCCCCCTGATTGAATCTTTGATATGGCCCGCGCATCGCGACCGATGGTATGCCAAGTTCGAGTGGATCAATCATCGTATTTGCGCCGCCGTAGGGAAACGAGTCGAGGTAGACGTCAGATAACCTGAGAACAGCTTTGACGTTGCTTCGCGAGCTTAGCGCATTGAGGAAACGGATGCGTTTTTCTTCGACGCCGGCTTGCGCCAAGGCCGAGCGCATCTCTGCTTCGAACGCCTTGCGAGGATAGGATCTTTGCCAAGCCGTCCCGTAGGGATACAAGATCAATACCGAATTTGGCGTCCGTGACAGGATGTGTGCCCAGGCTCTTCGAACTTCTGGGCCAATTTTGTTGATGTTTGCGCCAGAAGTGAATACGATCATATCCTGACTGATTCCGAGCTTTGTTCGATCAATCCGAGCAGGTTTAGTTTGATCAAAGCTGTAGTCAAAGCAGAGTCCGGTTCCCTGCAACATAAGCAAGTTCTCTGAATACAAAGTTTCAGGCTTTGCTGAGCCTTCGGCCAGGGATCCGGAGAGGAAATAGTCTATGACTGGATTTCCGGTGCTCGTTGGCGAGCAGCAATTCGCAATCTGCACTGGTGCGAGCCGATGGAGCGTGAGGAGAAACGTCGTGCTTTGCACTGCTGTAATATTCGTACCGATGACAAGCGCGTCGAGTTGGAGGCCGCGAATCAATAGAACCTGTTGGTTCAGGTCCCGCGGCAACACGATCGCGTGATCAACTAGTTTCGCCAATGCACTGCTGTGGCTGTCAATGGCAAAACGATGCTGCGACAGGAGCAGAGTTTCGAACCGCGTGCGATCCAGGTGCCGAAAAAACGGAATTGCGACAAACGTTTCGCTGCGAGCGGAGAAGTCAATGCATAGGAGTCCAACTCTGATTCTTCGGCTCCGGCTCCGGCTCAGAGGCGAAAAAGAGTAATCGAGTGTAGCGCCGGCCGCGGACATAAATAGCCTTGAGATTTCGGCTCTCGTCGCAAATAGGGGGCAGAGATCTGATCTTGCGAAGTAGGTATCTAAAAAACTCGTCTCTCGCACAAAAATGGAAACCGCTTTATGCGTCGGTTTTTTTCGTGCTGTCTTTAAGATCTGCTGTGATACACCATGAAGAAAGCGAACATAGATCTCGGCGTCGCCCTCGCGAATAAAAATCCCGGGTCGGGCAATCGATGCTCTCAATATCGTTACGCCTAGCGTTCCAAGTTTTTCGTAATCTACGACCGCGCCAATCCGAAACGCGGATTCGTACATCAGCCGAACAAGTATCGCGGGAAAAGAATTCGGCGACGCGCCATGACGAGCCAGCGTTGACTCGCATTCTTCCAGCGCAACATCATTGCGAGTGGGGTTGGTCGTGGGATCTATAAGGCGAACAAAGTCTTCATAGAAGGGGGCGCTCGGGAGCCGCGAAACCGGGCCGCGCCAGCTTAAGATCGCTGCAGCTATGGTGGAGCGGGTGTAAGTCATATCCAATTAAGATTGCTGAGCACTAGCGTATGATGTCAACCGTGAAAGTCTGAGCCGATGTGGGGGCAATGAGCGGAGAAGTCCGGTCGGGTCGATCGCCGGCGAGCGCACGAATCATCCCAAGGGGAAGAGCGTAAGAGGCGTTGCTCGGGATAACGGTTGCCGCGCTGCGTGACAGCACACTCATCATAACCCCCGTCTTTACATGCCGGATTTACGCGCGGGCGCGCGGCGCTGCGCCGATGGCGGGCGGGCGCGCGGCGGAGAGGCACGCTCCCGGCCTTTGTCCGCGCGCTTCGCGCGAGGGGAGGAGTGGATCTTGCGGGGCCCCTCTCCGGCGTCCGGACGCGCGCTCCGCGCCGCCCATGGATCCGCCGCCGGGCGCGCGCTAGGCTCCGGTTTCCGCGGGGCGCGGCGCGCGGGGGCGCCGCGGGTCCGGGCGGACAATCACACGGGAGACGCCATCTCATGCTCAAATCCATCGTCGCCGGCCTCGCCGGTCTCGTCCTGGCCGGGCCGGCGCTGGCCCAGATCTCGGGCGACGTCATCAAGATCGGCGTGCTGACCGACATGTCGATGAGTTCGGCCGACGCCACCGGCGCGGGCTCGGTCGAGGCGGCGCGCATGGCGGCGGCCGAGTTCGGCAACGCCATCGGCGGCAAGCGGATCGAGATCGTCTCGGGCGACCATCAGCAGAAGGCCGATATCGGCGTCGCGATCGCGCGGCGCTGGTACGACGCCGAGGGCGTCGACGTCATCGTCGACGTGCCGCATTCGGGCATCGCGCTGGCGGTGCAGGAGCTGGCGAAGAACCTCAACCGGGTGGTGATGTTCTCCAGCGCGGGCACGACGCTGCTGACCACGCGCAACTGCTCGCCCAACGGCATCGCGTGGAGCTACGACACCTACGCGCTGTCGCGCGGCACCGCCGCGGCGGTGCTGGCGGAGGGCGGGCGCAACTGGGCGTTCCTGACCGCCGACTACGCCTTCGGCCACGCGCTGGAGAAG
>JBIKWW010000493.1:0-2720 GCA_044356125.1 Acidimicrobiia bacterium | reverse complement strand
CGAGGGACGGGACATGGACTCCACGCCCCCGGCCACCACCAGGTCCTGGTGGCCGGCCAGCACGCCCATGGCGGCGAAGTTGACGGCCTGCTGGCCCGATCCGCAGAAGCGGTTGAGGGTCACGCCGGGAGCGTCGAGCGACCATCCCGCGTCGAGTGCGGCCATGCGGGCGATGTCCATCGAGTGGTCGCCGCTGCCGGCGCCGCAGCCCATGATCACGTCGTCGACCTCGGCGGTGTCGAACCCGACCCGGTCCCGCAGCCCGTTCAGGACCTGGGCGAGGATCCGCTGCGGGTGCACGTTGTGCAGCGAGCCGCTTTCCTTGCCCCTTCCGCGGGGCGATCGGACGGCGTCGATGATCCAGGCTTCACGTTCCATGAACCTGCACGCTACCGACGCGCAACGGGATGCTCCCAACGCCTGTGCTAACACCACCGGGTGACCACCCCCGCCCGGATGCCATCCATCTTCGACACGGCGTTCCTCACCGACGTGCACGACGCCACCGAGCTCGTGCTCGTGCGCCACGGCCAGCAGGACATCCCACCGGCCGGCACGGGCCCGATCGGGGCGAACGTGGATCCCCCGTTGTCGGCCATCGGGCGGGAGCAGGCCCGGCTGGTGGGGGAGCGGTTCCGGGGCGAGCGGATCGACATCGTGTACGCCAGCAACCTGAAGCGCGCGTACGACACGGCGGCCTCGATCGCCGGCCATCACGGCCTCGAGCCCGTCGTCGACAACGACCTCCGCGAGATCGAGGTCTTCCGGGAGATGGACCAGGAGCGCTCGCCGATGGACGTCCTCGGGCGCCGCGCGCTGCTGGGCATGCGGGCCCGCATGGCCAGGGAGGGCCGATGGGACGTGTACCCGATGTCGGAGTCGAGCGCCGAGTTCCGCAAGCGGACGGTCAACGCCATCGAGGGGATCCTCGCCGAGCACGAGGGCGAGCGCATCGTGATCGGCTGCCATGGTGGCGTCATCACCACGTACCTGGCGTGGGTGCTCGGCATCGACCGGGACATGTGGTTCCGCCCGGCCCACACGTCGGTGCACGTACTGCGCGCCCAGGGCCACATCCGGGCTCTGCAGAGCACCAACGACGTGCACCACCTGCGCGGCGACCGGCCCGAGCTGGTCACCCACTGAGCCGGCCCGCCTGGCCGATGCCGCACGCGCTCTGGAGCCGGCCGTCGGCCGCTTCGCCGGGCTCGCCTTCGCGGTGGGGATCGTCGCCGTCGGGCTGCTCGCCATCCCCGTCCTGATCGGGGGTGTGGCCCTGGTGGCCACCGAGCTGCGCGGCCGAGCGCTGCCTGCCGGTGGGCGGGTGTCGGACCTGCCGCGCTTTCGCACCGTGCTCATCGGATGCCTGCTGGTGGCCGTCGGCATGGAGGCCGCCGGGGTGGCGCCGGTGCATGCGCTCGTGGGTGCGGCCGTGGCCAATGGTGTCGCCGCTCCGGGGGTGCTGGGGATGCTCGTCGTGGCCGGGCGCTCGGGGGCGTTGCTCGGTGCGGAGCGGACCGGCCGGGTGGCCACGGGTGTGCTGGGGATCGGAGTGGTGCTCGCGACGTGCGCGCCCCTCCTGTGGATCATCAGCGCGCTGATGAACACCTGAACCAACGCCCACCACCCGCTCATGGCCCCCACCGCCCCGGTGGTGCGCTGAGATGGACCCGGCCGTCGGGCCCACGCACCTCGAGCACCCCGTTCGCGTCGCCGTGCATCGACCACCCCTGATGGACGATGCGGTGATGGCGCCAGCACAGCAGCGCCAGGTTCTGACGGTCGGTCGGCCCACCCCGCGTCCAGTGGATGATGTGGTGCACCTCGCCGAAGCGGGCCCGGACCCCGCAGCCGGGGAACCGGCAGCAGCGGTCCCTGGCCACGATGGCGGTGCGCAGCTGCGGTGAGATCGTGCGGGTGGTGCGGCCGACATCGAGCACGACGCTCGGCCCGGCGGTGACCACCCGGGTGATCCCGGCGTCGCAGCAGTGGCGGCGGGCCGCTTCGGCGGTGATCAGCGCCCCCCGATCGCCGATCGTGGCGAGGCCGCCGGCCGCCGTGGTGAGGGTGCGGAGATCGACCGTGACGACGACCTTGGGCCGTTCGCCGTGGATGGCGGCGGTCGATGGCGCGTGGCTGAGGAAGAACTCGGCGATCATCACCAGCGCGTCGGCGCGGCGCTCAGCCAGGGTGCGCGGGTCGGCCGGCCCCTCCGGCCGGGGCTCCCGTCCGTCCTCCAGGGTGGCCTCGTCGTCGGTCGTGCCCGGCGCGTCGGCGGCATCGGCCAGACCCGCCTCGGCCCGGCGCCGGCGGCGGTCCTCGGCCATGGCGAGCTCGATGGCGGCTTCGACCGTCGCCCCGGCGTCGGCGCCCAGCGTGGCCTGCAGGGCGGTGACGCCCTCGAAGGTGGCGGCCACGTGGAGCGTGCCGCTGGCGACCTCACCCCCTGACGCATCTGCCGGATCCCCGTCGGGCGGCGCCACCACGGGCGCGTCGGACTCCTCCGCAGGTGACACCCAGGCGGCCGCCGCATCGGCCCGGGCGGCCCAGAACCGCATCATCGCGTGCACCCCCGAGCACGAGAGCCGGGCGGCGTGTTCGCTGAGCATCTCGGCGTCTCGCTCGGCCCACGCCCGGCGGGCGGGCGTGAACGCGCCGAGGACGATCTCCGCCTTGGCCGCCGAGATCCGGCCCTCGGCGAGGGACCAGGCGACATCGGG
>JBIKWW010000492.1:0-2739 GCA_044356125.1 Acidimicrobiia bacterium | reverse complement strand
CCCGTCAGCCCCGCGGTGGTCCGACACCGGGCCCGGCTCACGCCGCACCCCCGTCCGGCGGACCCGCGGTGGCCGCTCCCAGTGGGGGACCGCTCGGGCCGTGCTCGTGCCCGGGCGGGGCGGCGAGCTCCACCACGAAGCGGGCCCCGGAGTCGGGCGATCCCGGCCGCACGTCCTCCACCCAGGCCCGACCCCCGTGCAGCCGCACGTGCTCGGCCACCAGCGACAGGCCGAGGCCGGTCCCCTTCGGCGCGCTCCGCCCGAGCTGCGCGGTCCCCCGGGTGAAGCGCTCGAAGATCCGCTCCTTCTCGTCATCGGCAACCCCGGGGCCGGCGTCGACGACCTCGATCCGCACCGATCGCGGCACTCCTGCCAGACGACCCTCGGTCAGCACGATCCCGGTCGCCCCGCCCCCGTAGTTCGCGGCGTTCTGGAGCAGGTTGGTGAGGATCCGCTCGACGCGTCGCTTGTCGAGGTCGGCGACGCGGTCGGCGAGCCCGACGGCGTCGATCGCCGACACGGGCGGATCGTGGGCCGCGGCGAGGCTGGCGACCAGCTCCACGACGTCGATGGGCTCGTGCACGAGCTCGGCGGCCTGGGCGTCGAAGCGCGAGATCTCGAGGAGGTCGAGCACGAGGCGGCGGAAGTGGTCGACCTGCGAGATGAGCACGTCGAGGGCCGTGCGACCGCGCTCGGAGAGCTCGTCACGGCGGGCGGCGAGGAGCTGGGCGGCGGCCGACATGGCGGTCAGCGGGGTGCGCAGCTCGTGGCTCACGTCCGAGGCGAAGCGGGCCTCGCGCTCCAGCCGGGCCTGCAGCGACGACGCCATCTCGTTGAACGACGTCACCAGTGGATCGAGGTCAGGGTCGCCGGTTCCCGTGAGACGGGTGTCGAGACGGCCCGAGGCGATCTCCGACGCCGCCCGGGCGATGCCCCGCAGCGGCCGCACGACCCGTCCGCTCACCGCCCGGCCCAGGACCGCCCCGGCCATCGTGGTCAGGGCCGCCGCCAGCACCAGCGTGCGCACGAGCGTCGTCAGCGTGTCCTCGATGTCGGCCAGGGAGATGATCTCGTAGTACTCGTCGCGGGTCCCGCCGACGTCGATCGGCACCCCGACCACCAGCAGGGGCCCGTCACCGCCGCCCATGATCTGCCAGCCGACCTGGCCCGAGGCGATGAGGTCGCGGGCTCCCCGGCGGAGCTCGCCGATCGGGCCGACCGAGGCCGAGTCCGTGACGATCACGACACGCCGGCCGTTGCCCGACAGCGACTCGTAGACGGTCTCGACCGGGAGCGACCGCAGCCCGTCACGGGCCTGGGCGGCGTTGGTCAGGGCCTGGGACACGGCCTGCTCGCGGCGCTGGTCCACGAAGTTGCGCCGGGCGATCTGGTAGGTCAGGACGGCGAGCAGGGCGGACAGGCCGAGGGCGCCCACCGTGAAAGCGGCCGTGGTTCGGGCCCGGAGGCCGAGGCGCGGGCCCTCGCGGCCGAGTCGGCGCATGCGTCAGGGGACGAACTTGTACCCGAGGCCGCGCACGGTGACGATGTGGCGCGGTTCACCGGCGTCGTCCTCCACCGCCTTGCGCAGCCGGGACACATGGGCGTCGACCACCCGGGTATCGGCCAGCAGGTCGGCACCCCACACCCGCTCCGCCAGCTCCTCGCGGCTGAACACGATGTTGGGGTGGGCGGCGAAGTGCACGAGCAGCCGGAACTCGGTCTTGGTCAGGTGGACCTCGCGGCCCTGCTTGCGCACCACGCCCTCCGCCGCCGCCACCTCGAGGTGCCCGAAGCTCATGGCGGCCAGGGCCTTGGGCGCCGTCGGGCCGGGGCCCATGCCGTGGGCCCGCCGCAGCAGGGCCCGGATGCGGGCCGCCAGCTCCTTGGGCTCGAAGGGCTTCGACACGTAGTCGTCGGCCCCCGCTTCCAGCCCGGCGACCACATCGAAGCTGGACTCCTGGGCGGTCACGATGATGATCGGCACGCCCGAGATCTGGCGCAGCGCCCGGCAGACCTCGAAGCCGCTGCGGTCGGGCAGCTTCAGATCGACGAGGACGAGATCGGGCTGGTCCTCGGCGAAGCGCTCGAGGCCCTCGCCACCGTTGGCCGCCTCGCTGACCAGCCAGCCCTCGTCCTCGAGGACCATCTTCAGCATGAGTCGGATGTCGGGGTCGTCCTCGATGGTGAGGAGCCGGCTGGCCACGGCACCATCCTCGCGCGCCACCTGCGCTTCCCGATGGCGTGCCGCTGTGACCGGCGACCACCGGCCCGGCCACGGCGGGTCTGTGGGGCCCGGGCCGCGGGGCCGTCTGGCGGAGAGGGGCGTGGGCTCCGCTAGGGTGCACTCCCGCCATGGGATCGCTGATCAAGAAGCGCCGCAAGCGCATGCGGAAGAAGAAGCACAAGAAGATGCTGAAGCGAACCCGCTGGCAGCGTCGGGCCAACAAGAAGTAGGCCCCTCCCCGGTTTCACCACCGGGTTGTCGCGCACCCGCCACGCCACCCCCGGCGTGGATAGGAGCTGCGCCCTTCCCCCAACCCGAGGCCGCGACCACCACCGCGGCCGCCGGGTCCCCCGACGGCCGCTCGACACCCCCACGGCGCCTCCGGCACCCCACACCACCGGGTCCCCCGACGGCCGCTCGACACCCCCACGGCGCCTCCGGCACCCCACACCACCGGGTCCCCCGACGGCCGCTCGACACCCCCACGGCGCCTCCGGCACCCCACACCACCGGGT
>JBIKWW010000491.1:0-2751 GCA_044356125.1 Acidimicrobiia bacterium | reverse complement strand
GCCCCCGGCCCGCTCGCCCCGGCCCCCGGCACCCCCGCCCCGGCCCCCGGCCCGCTCGCCCCGGCCCCCGGCACCCCCGCCCCGGCCCCCGGCACCCCGACCCCGGCCGACCCTGCCGATCCCGAGCCGCCCCTGGTCGTGATCCCCGTGCTGCACGGCCCCAAGGGCGAGGACGGCACCGTCCAGGGCCTGCTGGAGCTGGCCAACCTGCCCTACGTCGGCAGCGGCGTGCTGGGGTCGGCCCTGGCCATGGACAAGGCCGCGGCCAAGCGGATGTTCGACTCCCATGGCATCCCCCAGGCCCTCTGGCTGAGCCGTCGCTCGTGGGAGCTCGACGCACCCACCGGGGTCCGAGCGCTCCTCGACGCGGTCGACGCCCAGCTCGGCTGGCCGGTGTTCGTCAAGCCCGCCAACATGGGCTCGTCGGTCGGGGTGTCCAAGGCCGGCGACGCGGCCGAGCTGCGCGCTGCCCTCGACCTGGCTCTCGCCTACGACGACACCGTCGTCATCGAGGAGGCCGTCGTCGGCCGCGAGATCGAGTTCGCCGTCCTCGGCAACGAGCGGCCCGAGGTGTCGCTGGCCGGCGAGATCCTGCCCGGGAACGACTTCTACGACTACGAGGACAAGTACCTCGGAGACGCCGCCGCGCTCGTCATCCCCGCCGCCCTCGACCCGGCCGCCCAGGCCGTCGGCCAGGACCTCGCCGTGCGGGCCTTCGCCGCCCTCGGGTGCGAGGGCATGGCCCGGGTCGACTTCTTCCTCGACCGTCAAGGTCGTTGGCTGGTCAACGAAGTGAACACCATCCCCGGGTTCACGCCCATCTCGATGTACCCGAAGCTGTGGGCGGCGAGCGGCCTCCCCTACGACCGCCTGGTGGACCGGCTCGTCGAGCTCGCCGTCGAGCGCTGGCGCCGGCGGGCGCGCTTCACCGGACGGGGCCGGGCATGACGCCGACCAGCCGCGCCGCGGAGCCCGTCGCGGCGGCCCGGAGCAGCTCCATGATCCTCGTGCCGGCCGCGCTGCGGGAGCGGATCCAGGCCCTCACCGGGGTGTCCCCCCGCTCCCTGGAGCCCATCGGCCCCGGCCACTCGAATCTCGTCGGGGCGATCCGGCTCGACGACCGCCAGGTCGTCGTCAAGGCCGCCCGGCGCCCGATGAAGCGGGCCGACGTCGTGCGCGAGAGCGTCGTGCTGCGCCTCCTCGACGGCGTCGGCGTCGCTCCCACCCACGTCGCATCCTCGGTCGACGACGAATGGGCCGTGCTCGTGATGGAACGGGTCCCCGGCGTGGTGGCGCTCGACCGCCTGGCCGCCGCCGCCCGGGCACCGCTCACCCAGCGCCTGGCCGGCATGCTCGGAGCGGCGCTGCGGACCGTCCACGAGAGCGCCCCGTCGCCGGTGTCCGACGCCGACGTCGCCCGCCTGGGTCTGTCGATCGAGCGCCGCGTGCACGAGACCGCGGCAGCCCTGCGGGCCGACGGCTGCGGTCTGCCGCCCGAGCTGATGGGCCCGGTTCTGTCCACGCTGGAGGACCGCGTCCACGCCCGCGGCCTCGCCTTCCTGCACGGCGACCCGGGCGTGCACAACGCGCTCCTCGTCGAGGGACCGGGACGGGCGGCCGGTGTCATCTCGCTCGTCGACTGGGAGCACGCCGGGTTCGGCAACCCGCTGCACGACGTGTCCTGGGCGGTGTGGACGATGCGCCACCGGAACTTCGGTGACGCCGCCATCGAAGCCTTCGCCAACGCCTACGGGCCGGGGGTGCTGCGGGCCATCGGGTGGGATGCGGCGACGTCACGCACGCTCGTGGGCGCCCAGATGGCCGGTCTGCTCGTGCGGACCGCCGAGGGCTCCCCGGAGCGGGCCGTGTGGCTCGACCGGATCGGCGCCCTCCTGGCCGGCTGAACCCGGCCCGACCGTCACTGCAGGTGGATCACGTGGCAGGTGATCGTCCGGGTGAGTCCCTCGACCAGCTGGACACGGGCGATCACCTGGCGGCTGAGGTCCTCGAAGCTGTCGGCCCGGGCCTTCACGATGATGTCGTAGGCCCCGGCGACCTCCTCGGCCTCGACGACGCCGCTGATCCCGCGGATGGCGGCGACGACCGCCCCCGCCCTGCCGACCTCGGCCTGGATCAGGATGTACGCGCTCACCGGCATGGGCGCATCGTACGGCCGGGCCGGTCGGTAGGGTGCCGTTCGTGGAGCATCGCAACCTCGGACGCAGCGGCCTGAAGGTCTCGGCCGTCAGCTACGGCAACTGGATCACCCACGGCTCGCAGGTGGAGGCCGAGCAGGCGAGAGCCTGCGTGCGGCGGGCCCTGGACCTGGGCGTCACGACCTTCGACACCGCCGACGTCTACGCCGGCACCCGGGCCGAGTCCATCCTCGGCGACGCCCTCGAGGGCGTCCGCCGCCAGAGCCTCGAGCTGGCCACCAAGGTGTACTTCCCGACCGGCCGGGGCCCCAACGACCGCGGCCTGTCGCGCAAGCACATCATGGAGTCGATCGACGCCTCCCTGCGGCGCCTGCGCACCGACTACGTCGATCTCTACCAGGCCCACCGATTCGACTACGAGACGCCCCTGGAGGAGACGATGGTCGCCTTCGCCGACGTCGTCCGCCAGGGCAAGGCGCACTACATCGGGGTGTCGGAGTGGACGGCCGAGCAGATCCGGGCCGGAGCCGCGCTGGCCCGCGAGCTGCGCATCCCGTTCGTCTCCAACCAGCCCCAGTACTCGATGCTGTGGCGG
>JBIKWW010000490.1:0-2757 GCA_044356125.1 Acidimicrobiia bacterium | reverse complement strand
TGGGCGGACTCGAACCGCCGACAACTCGATTATGAGCCGAGTGCTCTAACCACCTGAGCTACACCGCCAGGATCACGCGCCGGGCGCGGACGCCCGACGAGCCCGGGAAGACTACACCCTGCCCGGGAGCACCCGGGACCGGGGCGCGGCGTGACGGGGAGCGGCCGGGCCATCGGCAGGCTTCCCGCTCCGGGCGGCGCTCCCGAGGGACGGCAGGAGGGCGGGACCAGGGCCGCAACGGACCGGCGCCGACGGAGCGGGACGGGAGGGACCCCGGCAGCAGGGCGGGGAGGCTGGCCGGCGGGCGGGGACGCAGGCCGGGCGTGAACAGCCGGGAATCGGGAGTCCCGGTGGCGGGGAGCCCTCTGTCGGAATCGAACCGACGACCTTTTCCTTACCATGGAAATGCTCTGCCGACTGAGCTAAGAGGGCGGCGGTGCGCCAGCCTAGCAGCGCGACCCGGCGGCCCGGTCGCCCGTTGGTACGGTGCCCGCCATGTCCGTGCGGACCCGACTGATCGAGCTCGCCGACGCCGAGGCCGTGCGCGCCATCTACAACGTCGAGGTCGTCGACTCGACGGTCACCATGGACCTCGTGCCCCGGACCCTCGACGACCAACGGGCCTGGATCGTCGCCCACCAGGGGGCGCATGGCGCCATCGTGGCCGTCGACGACGATCCCGTCACCGGCGACGAGCGGGTGCTGGGCTTCGCCTCGATCTCGCCGTACCGGAGCCGGCCGGCCTACTCGGGCACGGTGGAGAACTCGGTGTACGTCCACCGCGAGCACCAGAGCCGGGGCATCGGCCGCGTCCTGCTCGACGGGGTGCTGCACCTCGCCGAGGAGTCCGGCTTCCACACCTGCATGGCCCGGATCATGGCGGGCCACGAGGCCTCGATCCGCCTGCACGCCTCCCGCGGGTTCGAGCTCGTCGGGGTGGAGCGCCAGGTGGCCCGGAAGTTCGGGCGCTGGATCGACATGACCGTCATGCAGCGGTTCTTCTGAGCCCCGGGAACCGGCCGGGGAACGGGCCGGGAACCGGCCGGCGAACAGGCCGGGGAACAGGCCGGCGAACAGCTCCCGGAACAGCAACGCGGACCCTGGAGAGGCGCCGATGCGCCGACCAGGGCCCGCGTGTGGGGTGGGCCGGAGTGGATTTGAACCACTGTAGCTTGCGCAGCAGATTTACAGTCTGCCCCCGTTGGCCGCTTGGGTACCGACCCGTGAGAGCGTGAACGTTAGCCTCTCGCCATGCCCAGCTTCGACGTCGTATCCGAGATCGACGAACAGGAACTCAAGAACGCGGTCGATCAGGCCCAGCGGGAGATCGGGACCCGGTTCGACTTCAAGGGCACGGACTCCACGATCGACCACGCCAAGGACCGCATCACCCTGGCGAGCGTGTCCGAGGAGCGCCTGCGGGCCCTGCGTCAGGTGCTCGAGGAGAAGATCGTGAAGCGCAACCTGTCGCTCAAGATCCTCGACTTCGGCAAGGTCGAGGAGGCCACCAAGGGCACGGCCCGCCAGGTGGCCACGCTGCGGGCGGGCATCTCCGGCGACAAGGCGAAGGAGATCAACAAGTTCCTGAAGGACGCCATGCCCAAGGCGGTGTCGAGCCAGACCCAGGGCGACCTGGTGCGGGTGACGGGCAAGAAGCGCGACGACCTCCAGGCCGCCATCGCCGCCCTGAAGGGCGAGGACTTCGGGATCGCCCTGCAGTTCAAGAACTTCCGGGACTGAGCCCCGTCCAGCCATCCCGCCGGGCCACCCGCCGGGCCACCCGCCGGGCCGGTCTCAGGTCCGGCCCGGGCGCCAGCCCGCCGCCCGCTCGACGTCGCGGGCAGCATCGCGGACGGCTCGGGACCACAGCCGTCCGGGGGACCGGGTCGTCCGCTCGATCGGGCCGCTGACCGACACCGCCGCCCGCAGGGTGCCCTCGGCGTCGAACACCGGGGCGCTCACCGACGCCACCCCCGCCTCACGCTCCCCCACGCTCTCGGCCCAGCCGCGTCGCAGCACGGCGGCGTCCTCGCGTAGCACGGCGCCGGCCGAGCCGCGGTCAAGGGGCAGCACGGCACCGAGCGCGACGATCGTGCGCAGCCCGTGCGGCGACTCGGCGACGGCCACGCAGACGCGGCGGTCGCCGTCACGGACGTAGAGCTGGGTCGACTCGCCGGTCACGTCGCGCAGGCGGGCCAGGGGGGCGACGGCGGCGTCCTGCAGGGGGAGCCCGCTGGCCGCCCGTCGGCCGAGCTCGACGCAGCCCGGCCCGAGCGTCCAGGTGCTGTCCCCGGCCTGGGTCGCCAGCCGGTGGACGGCCAGGGCGCGCAGGAGGCGGTGGGCCGTGGCCCGGTGGATCCCCGTCGCCCGGGCGATCTCGGGCAGGGCGCGGGGAACGGCGTCGAGCACGCCGAGCACGCGGACGACCTTGTCGAGCACGCCGACGTCACTGGCGGGCGGGCCCCCCTCGTCACCGGTGCTAGGTTTCACGATGCGGAGACCCTATCTCATCAGGTGAGACATTCGCCCGGTGCCGTGCAGGTCGCCATGAGATCCGACACCCACGAGGAGGCCCGGTGGGAACGACCCTGAGCGAGAAGGTCTGGGACCGGCACGTGGTGCGCAGCGCACCCGGAGAGCCCGACCTGCTGTTCATCGACCTGCACCTGGTGCACGAGGTCACCTCGCCGCAGGCCTTCGAGAGCCTGCGCCTGGCCGGCCGCCCGGTCCGGCGGCCCGAGCTCACGCTGGCCACCA
>JBIKWW010000489.1:0-2774 GCA_044356125.1 Acidimicrobiia bacterium | reverse complement strand
CGATCTCGATGTGCATGCCCTCGATGGCGAACTTGGACACGCCGATCATCGTGGACACGGGCTCGCGGCCGGGCTGGAAGAACTCGGCCCGGGTCTGGCGGACCGGCCACTTGTGGTTGTCGATGTCGGTCAGGTACACGGTCATGTCGCAGATGTCGTCGAGCGTGGCGCCGGCGGCGGCGAGTTCCTGTTCGATGATCTGGAAGGCGCGCCGGGTCTGCTCCACGATGTCGTCGGAGACCACCTTCAGGTTCTCGTCGATCCCGGCCACGCCGGCGACGAAGATCAGGCTCTGGGGGTTCGACACCTTCACCACGTGGCTGTAGCTGCGGTCCTTGGCGTCCCACAGCTGGGGTGGGTTGATGACTTCCTTGGGCACGTGCTGGCTCCTCCCGCTCGGCGCACCGGTCCCCCCGGTGCCGCTGGCCGACCTTCGGTCGACCAATTGGACAATACATCAGACAACCACAAGTCCTACAAGATACGGTCGTGGTGATGCATCGCCCGTTTCGATGACCGGAGTCTGATGATTCGTTGGCAGCGATGGCCGAGCAGGAACAAGAAGCCCCGGCGACCTGACCCGTGATGGACCGCGTCGGCTCGGTCAGGCAGCGCCGAACGCTCCCTGGGCCGACAGGCTGGAGCGACGGTCATCGTCGTAGCCGAGGATCCCGCCGAGCACGGCGTCGGCGTCCTCGTTGCGTTCCGGGGCGCGTCGGGGTTCGGGTCGCTCCCCCGCCACCCGGACCGGGCTGGCGGGCATGCGGACCGTGCCGTAGGTCGGGTGCTCGGTCTCGACGATCAGCCCCCGGGCCGCCGTGTGGGGGTCGGCCAGCGCCTCGGGAAGGGTCTTGATCGGACCCGACGGGATCCCTGCTGCGCCCAGGAGCTCGAGCCACTCCTCCGCCGTGCGTCGGCTCAGCAGGTCTTCGAGGATGGCGACCAGCTCGTCCTTGTGCGCCGCCCGCGCGGCGAAGTCGACGAACCGCGGATCGTCGGCCAGTTCCGGCCGTCCGACCACGGAAGCCAGCCGGCGCCAGAACTTCTCCTTGGCACAACCGACCACGATCCAGCCGTCGGACACGGGAAAGACCTGGAACGGGACGAGCGACGGGTGACCCGAATGGGCCACCCGCTGCGGCGTGAACCCGCCGGTGAGGTGCCAGGTGGCCAGGTAGCCCGTCAGGGACAGCGCCGTGTCGAAGAGGCTGAGGTCGCAGTCCATCCCCCGGCCCGTCAACCGTGCGCCGTGGATGCCGGCGAGAAGGGTGATCGCCCCGACGAACCCTCCGGAGAAGTCGACCAATGACAGCCCCGACTTCGTCGGTGGGCCGCCTGGTTCGCCGGTCAGCGACATCCATCCGGCGATGCCCTGCAGCACGTAGTCGTATCCCGGCTGGGATGAGCGCGGGCCCGTCATCCCGAACCCCGTCAGCGACGCACACACGATCCGCGGGTTCACGTCGCAGAGATCCTGGTACCGGATCCGAAGACGTTCCGGGACGTCACCGCGCAGGTTCGAGAAGACCGCGTCGGAGACCCGGACGAGGTCGCGGAAGACCTCGTAGCCGGCCGGAGTCGTCAGGTCGAGGTCGATGCTGCGCTTGTTGCGGTTGTACGTCTGGAAGAAGAGGCTGTCCTCGCCCTCCTGGAACGGCGGCACGTAGCGGCTCACGTCGCCCCCGCTGGCCGGGTCCTCGATCTTGATGACCTCGGCCCCGAGATCGGCCAACAGAACGGTGGCGAACGGCCCGGCTCCGTACTGCTCGACGGCGACGATGCGCAGATCGGACAGCGGCCCGATCCCCGATCGACCTGCTCCGGGGCTGTCACCCATCGATCAGACCTTTCTTGCTCAGCTGACTGGCGGCCGCACTCTGGTTGCCTCCGAGACTCGTATCATATGTCTGACTAATTGGCAACCGGAGGAGTCGGAGGCGATGACGGATCGAGGACGGGTCGCTGGACGTGGGGTGGTCGTCGCTGGAACGGCCCCGGCTGCGGTCCGCCTCGGTCGACGGGCCGAGCGGGCCGGTTTCGAAACCCTCTGGACCACGGAGTTCTGCCACCGTACGGCGCTGGCCCCGATGGCCGCCCTCGCCGTGGCCACCGAGCGGATCGGGATCGGGAGCGCCATCGCCTACGCGTTCGGCCGTTCCCCGGTGCTGCTCGCTGCGGCGGCGCGAGACGTCGACGAGCTGTCCGGAGGTCGCATGGTTCTCGGCCTCGGCGCCGCCCAGCCCGCGCGTCGCCGCGACTGGCTGGGCACGGCGCCGGACCACCCCGTCGAGCGCCTCGCCGAGGTGCTCGAGCTCGTGCGTTCCCTCTGGGATCTCGACCTGGGGCCTGTTGACCACCGCGGTCGGTTCCACCAGGTGAACGTGGTGCCGACCGGTCACGTCCCACCGCCCCGACGTCGTCGGCCCCCGATCCTGATCGCCGCGGTCAATCGGCGGATGCTGGAACTGGCCGGACGTGCGGCCGACGGTGTGATCACCCACCCCATCCATGCGTCCGCGCTCGACGACCAGGTCCGCCCCGTGTTGACCGCAGCCGCCGACCGGGCTGGTCGCGACACGCCGCGCGTCGTGACGATGGTGATCACCGTGGTCGACGACGATGCCGACGTCGCCCGCCGCGCCGCAGCTGCCCAGATCGCGTTCTACGCGCAGCATGGGGCCTACGCCGACGTCTTCGCCCGGATGGGCTTCGGCGATGCCGCCGCCGGTGTGCGCTCCGCCGCGTCCCGGGGTGACTGGCCGGCGATGGTCGCT
>JBIKWW010000092.1:0-10016 GCA_044356125.1 Acidimicrobiia bacterium | reverse complement strand
CGACCGGACTGAGCGACCGGGCTGAGCGACCGGGCTGAGGTTTCGCGGGCTCGCGACTTCGGTTTGGCCGTCGTTCAACCAAAGCTTCGGCATGCCCTATGCTGTCGCCGTAGCTTGTGCACCGGTTCACATGCGTCCGCGCAGGTTCCGGTCAGCCAGCACGCTGCGGTCCTTCCCCACGCAGTCGCAGGTCCAACTCCTCCCCCCACCCGCCACCCGCCCCAGGACCCTCCGTGCCCGACCCAGGTGACACCACCGAGCGAGCTGAACGGCGTCGTGCCTATGCGGCGGCCAGCGACGGGCAGAACCAGGCCTTCGAGTTCGCCATCATCCCGGCGGTCTTCGGCCTCGTCGGCTATGGCCTCGACCGCTGGATCGGGATCGTCCCCGTGTTCACGATCGTGATGGCCATCGTGGCGTTCGTCGGTCTCGGCGTCCGCGCCTGGTACCAGTACGACGCCAAGATGGGCGTGCTCGAGCGCGACGGTCTGTGGAACCGCTCCACCTCGGGTGAGGCCGGCACCACGGGGGGTCGGGCGTGACCTCACCCGTCATGAGCAGCTTCGGCCCCGTTCCCGGCCCCGCCGTCGAACGCGACATCGCCGTCGACATGGCCAAGCGTTCCGTGTGGGCGCTGCCCGTGCTCGTGCTCGCCGCCGCCGCCATCTGGGGTGTCGACGGTGGCCTCTCGGCCGCCTTCGCCGTCGCCGTGGTGGTCCTGAACCTCCTGCTCTCGGCGGCCCTGCTCACCATGGCCGCCCGCATCGGGCTGGCCGCCCTCATGGGCGCCGCCCTGTTCGGCTACCTCATCCGGCTCGGCCTCGTCACCGTGGCCGTTCTCGCCGTCAGGAACCAGCCCTGGGTCGAGCTCGTGCCGCTCGGCCTCGTGCTGATCATCACCCACCTCGGCCTGCTCGTCTGGGAGCTGCGCCACGTGTCGCTGTCGTTCTCGTCCCCCGGCCTCCGCCAGCCCGGCGACCGGAGGGGCAACCGCCCCTTCATCAAGGAGTGACCCCGTGTTCCTCGCCGCCGAAGAAGGCTTCTTCCCGCCGATCAGCCACCTGGTCGAATGGAAGGACATTCTCTTCAAGGGAACCAACTACGCGATCAACAAGGTTGCGCTGATCAACTTCGCGGCCGCGATCTTGACCATCGGGCTGTTCTGGCTCGGTGGCCGCAAGCGGGCGCTCGTCCCCCGGGGCATCCAGACGGTGGCCGAATCGGGCGTGACCTTCGTCGAGAAGAACATCGCCGAGGAGGTCATGGGGCACCACGCCAAGCCGTACGTCCCGCTGCTGACCTCGCTGTTCTTCTTCATCTTCTTCAACAACATCTTCGGCATCATCCCGTTCGTCCAGATGCCCTCCACCGCCCGCATGGCGCTCCCCGCCTTCCTGGCCCTGCTGGTGTGGCTGGTGTTCAACGTCGCCGGCATCCGGGCCCAGGGCGTCGGGCACTACTTCAAGGAAGTGCTGTTCCCGCCCGGCGTGCCCGGGGCGCTGAAGCCGCTCGTCGCCCTGATCGAGCTGCTGTCGGTGTTCATCGTGCGGCCCTTCTCGCTGGCCGTCCGACTCTTCGCCAACATCCTGGCCGGTCACATCCTGCTCGTGACGTTCGCCGTGCTGACCCACGTGATCGTGAAGGACTTCATCCCGGTGGCCAAGCCGCTGGCGATCCTGCCGTTCTTCATGCTCACGTTCCTCACCGCCTTCGAGCTGATGGTCGCCTTCCTGCAGGCGTACATCTTCACGATCCTGGCCGCCGTGTACATCGGCGGCGCGGTGCACCCCGAGCACTGATCCGCCCGACCCGAACGACCCGGTCCGAACCCGGGTTCCGAACCCTCTCCCCGTCCCCTGCACCCGGCGGCACGCACCGGCCGCCGACAACCCATCAAGGAGAACAACCACCATGAGCATGCTCGCCACGCTCGCCATCCAGGCCGTCGAGGCCGCCGAGGGCGGACTCAGCGCCGCCCAGCAGAAGGCCAATGCCGCCGCTTCCGGCGCCGGCTACGCCTACGGCCTCGGCGCCATCGGCCCGGGCATCGGCATCGGTTACCTCGTCGGTCAGGCCGTCTCGGCCATGGCCCGCCAGCCCGAGGCGGCCGGTATGGTCCGCACCACGATGTTCCTCGGCATCGCCTTCACCGAGGCGCTCGCCCTCATCGGCTTCGTGGTCTTCATCCTCCTCAAGTTCGCCTGACCGGCCCTGCGCCGATCACGGAACGAACGAGAAAGGACGACCCATGCTCGCATCCATCTACGGCCTGATCCTCGCCGCCGGCGAGGGCGTCGAGGCCCCCAACCCGATCCTTCCCGAGGTCAAGGAGATCATCTGGGGCGGTCTCGCCTTCGTGATCGTCTTCGTGATGCTCGCCAAGTTCGGGATCCCCGCCGTCAAGAAGACGATGGAGAACCGCACCTCGAAGATCGAGGGCGACCTCAAGGCCGCCGAGTCCGCCCGGGCCGAGGCCGAGAAGGTCCTCGCCGAGTACCGGGCGCAGCTCGCCGACGCCAAGGGCGAGTCGAACCGGATCATCGAGGAGGCCCGCCTCCAGGCCGACGCCGTCCGCAAGGACATGCTGGCCCGGGCCGAGTCCGACGCCGCTGCCGTGCGCTCGAAGGCCACCGAGGACCTCGCCGCCCAGGCGGAGCGGGTCAAGGCGGACCTCCAGGCCCACGTCAAGACGCTCTCCATCGAGCTGGCCGAGAAGGTCGTCGGGTCCAACCTGGACCGTTCGGCCAACGAGGCCCTCGTCGACCGCTACATCGCCGAACTGAACAAGTGACGCGTCGCGTGCCGGTCCCGTTCCGGCACCCGACACGATCGCTCCCCTGAGGAGATCGACATGACCACCAGCAACGTCAGCATCGAGGGCTACGCCCAGGCGATGTTCCACATCGCCCAGGCCGAGGGCGCCCTCGCCACGGTCGCCGGGCAGCTGGCCGGCTTCGTGCAGGCCATGGACAGCTCGCCCGAGCTCGCCCGCACGCTGACCGACCAGTTCATCCCCGTCGAGCGCCGCCAGAGCGTGGTGCAGAACCTGATCGGGGAGAAAGCCCACGCCGTCACCACCAACCTGGTGTCGATGGTGGTCGGGGCGGGCCGGGCCAAGGACCTGCCCGCCATCGTGGCCGCGCTCCAGCAGTCCGCCGCCTCCGAGCAGGGGAAGGTGGCCGGTGAGGTCCGCTCGGCGGTTCCCCTCAGCGCCCAGCAGCAGGACCGCATCACGGCCGCGGTCTCCCAGCGCCTCGGCAAGCAGGTCGTCCTCGCATTCCTGGTGGACCCCGCCGTCATCGGCGGCGTCGTCACCCGGGTCGGCGACGTCGTCATCGACGGCTCGGTTCGCCGCCGCCTCGACCAGCTCAAGGCCGCCGTCTGAGCCGCCAGCGGCGCTGACGGCCACCAGTTCCCCACCCGCCCACACGTAGCACGCACGTTCACGAACGCATCGAAGGACCGAAGACCCCCATGTCCGACCTGACGATCAACATCGACGAGATCACCGCCGCCCTGCGCACATCGCTGGCCGGGTTCGCCCCCGAGCTGGCCGCCGAGCAGGTCGGGTCCGTGGTCGAGGTGGGCGATGGCATCGCCCGTGTGGACGGCCTGCCCGGCGCGGGCGTCAACGAGCTGCTCGAGTTCGAGAACGGTGTGCTCGGGCTCGCCCTCAACCTCGACGAGGACTCCATCGGTGCGGTGGTGCTCGGCGAGGCGAACCACATCCAGGAGGGTCAGAGCGTCAAGGCGACCGGACGCATCCTGCAGCTCAACGTCGGCGACGGTGTCCTCGGCCGCGTGATCAACGCCATCGGCGAGCCCATCGATGGCAAGGGCCCGATCGCCAACCCGATCGCCCGGCGCATGGAGATCCAGGCTCCCGGCATCGTCAAGCGCAAGCCGGTGAAGGAGCCCCTCCAGACCGGCATCAAGGTGATCGACGCCATGACGCCCATCGGCCGTGGTCAGCGTGAGCTCATCATCGGCGACCGCAAGACGGGCAAGACCTCGGTCGCCATCGACACGATCATCAACCAGCGCGGCCTCGGCGTGAAGTGCATCTACGTCGCCATCGGCCAGAAGGGCTCGACCGTGGCCGAGACCGTCGCCCAGCTCGAGGCCGCAGGGGCGCTCGAGTACACGGTGATCGTCAACGCTCCGGCCTCCGACCCGGCACCGTTCCAGTACCTCGCCCCCTTCGCCGGCGCCGCCATCGGCCAGCACTGGATGGAGAACGGCGAGCACGCCCTGATCGTCTACGACGACCTCTCCAAGCAGGCCGAGGCCTACCGGCAGATGTCGCTGCTGCTGCGTCGTCCCCCGGGCCGCGAGGCCTACCCGGGCGACGTGTTCTACCTCCACAGCCGGCTGCTGGAGCGGGCCGCCAAGCTGTCCGACGCCATGGGCGGCGGCTCGCTGACGGCGCTGCCGATCATCGAGACCAAGGCCGGTGACGTGTCGGCCTACATCCCGACCAACGTGATCTCGATCACCGACGGCCAGGTGTTCCTCGATCTCGACCTCTTCAACTCGGGCATCCGCCCGGCGATGAACGTGGGCATCTCGGTGTCCCGGGTGGGTTCCTCGGCGCAGATCAAGGCCATGTCCGGCGTCGCCGGCTCGCTCAAGATCGACCTCGCCCAGTTCCGCGAGCTGGAGGCGTTCGCCGCCTTCGGTTCCGAGCTGGACAAGGTGAGCCAGGCCCAGCTCGACCGTGGCTACCGGCTCGTCGAGCTGCTCAAGCAGCCGGCCTACTCGCCGCTGCCCGTGCAGGAGCAGGTCGTCGTGATCTTCGCCGGCACCCGCGGCCTGCTCGACGATCTCGAGGTCCGTCAGGTCCGTGCGTTCGAGGAGTTCCTCCTCAACCGCTTCCGCAGCCAGCACCGCGACCTGCTCGACGGCATCCGGACCTCCGGGCGCCTCCCTGACGAAACCGTCCTGCGCGACGCCATCTCGGCGGCCAAGGACGCGTTCCGGGCCCAGGCCTGACCTACGAGCTGACCGGAAGGAGGCACCGACATGGCCGGAGGCCAAGAGCGAGTCCTGCGTCGACGGATCAAGTCGATGCAGTCCACCAAGAAGATCACCCGGGCACTGGAGCTGATCGCGGCCACCCGCATCGCCAAGGCCCAGCAGCGGGTCGCTGCGTCGCGGCCCTACGCCGACCAGATCACCTCGGTGATCCAGTCCCTGGCCGCCAGCGGGGCAGGAGCGGGTCAGCCCCTGCTCAGCCCTCGTGACAACGTCCGCAAGGTCGGGTTCGTCGTCATCGCCGGTGACCGCGGCCTGGCCGGTGCGTACAACTCGACGGTGATCCGCATGGTCCAGCGTCAGATCGACGCCAACGTGGCCCAGGGAATCGACTACGGCATCATCGCCGTCGGGAAGAAGACCGAGGAGTTCTTCCGGTTCCGCAAGTACCGCATCGACGCCGTGCACAAGGGCTTCTCCGACAACCCCTCCTATGAGAACGCCCGGGCCGTGGCCGCCGAGGTGCTGAGCCGCTTCGAGTCCGGCGACTACGACCGCATCGACATCGCCTACACGCAGTTCCTGTCGGCGGGCAGCCAGCGCGCCGTGCTGCGCACCTTCGCCCCGATCGATCTCGGGGGGTCGGAGCAGACCGACGGTGGGGGCGGGGCCAAGGCGGGCTACGAGTTCGAGCCCGAACCGGCCGGCATCCTCGCCTCGCTGCTGCCCCGCTACGCCGAGAGCCGCCTCTACGCGGCGATGCTCGACGCCGCCGCCTCCGAGCACGCCGCCCGCCAGCGGGCCATGAAGAGCGCGACGGAGAACGCCGGTGAGCTCATCAAGAAGCTGTCGCTCGACATGAACCAGGCCCGCCAGGCGGCCATCACCACCGAGATCATGGAGATCGTCGGTGGTGCGGCCGCCCTGGCCGAGGAGAAGGGGTCGGCCACCGACCTCTTCGTGGACAAGGTCGAGAACCCCGACTTCTTCCGGTCCAGGACCGCCGAGAACCGGGCCTTCACCGCCTGATCGACACCCCGAACCCGATGCGTCCCGCGCCCACCCGAACCGCCCCCGCCCGAACCGCCCCCGCCCGAACCGCCCCCGCAGCCCTCGCCTTCACGGAGCACCAGCCATGACCATGACCGAGCCCACCAGCACCTCCGGCCGTTCGCTCGAGGACGGGCACATCGTCGCCATCGCCGGCCCGGTGGTCGACGTCGAGTTCCCCCGTGGTGAGCTGCCCGAGATCAACGACGCGCTGATCTTCACCGTCGTGCAGGACGGCGAGACCAGCGAGATCTGGTCCGAGGTCGCCCAGCACATCGGCGAGAACCGGGTCCGGGCCATCGCCATGCGAGCCACCGACGGCCTCACCCGCGGTGCCGCCGTCCGCCAGCTCGGGCACGGCATCCAGGTGCCGGTCGGTGACGTCGTCAAGGGCCACGTGTTCAACGTGCTGGGCCAGCCCCTCGACACCGGCGGCAAGCCGCTCGAGGGCGTCACCGAGCGGTGGGCCATCCACCGCCAGCCGCCCCGGTTCGCCGACCTCGAGCCCAAGCGTGAGATGTTCGAGACCGGCGTCAAGGTTATCGACCTCCTCGAGCCCTACGTGAAGGGCGGCAAGATCGGACTGTTCGGTGGCGCCGGCGTGGGCAAGACGGTGCTCATCCTCGAGATGATCACCCGTGTGGCCAAGGAGTTCGGTGGTGTGTCGGTGTTCGCCGGTGTCGGCGAGCGCACCCGAGAGGGCACCGACCTCTGGCTGGAGATGAAGGAGACCTCCACCGGTGAGGAGGGCAAGTTCGTCATCGACAACGCCGCCCTCGTCTACGGCCAGATGGACGAGCCCCCGGGTGTGCGCCTGCGCGTGGCCCTCAGCGCGCTGACGATGGCGGAGTACTTCCGTGACGTCCAGGGCCAGGACGTGCTGCTGTTCGTCGACAACGTCTTCCGCTTCACCCAGGCCGGCTCCGAGGTGTCCACCCTCCTCGGCCGCATGCCTTCGGCGGTGGGCTACCAGCCCAACCTGGCCGAGGAGATGGGCATCCTCCAGGAGCGCATCACCTCCACCAAGGGCCACTCGATCACCTCGCTGCAGGCCGTGTACGTGCCCGCCGACGACTACACCGACCCGGCACCGTTCACCACGTTCCGCCACCTCGACGCCACCACGAACCTGGCCCGTGAGATCGCCGCCCTCGGCATCTACCCGGCCGTGGACCCACTGGCCTCGACCTCCACCATCCTCAGCCCCGACGTCGTCGGCGACCGCCACTACGCCGTGGCCCGCCGGGTGCAGCAGATCCTGCAGCGCTACAAGGAGCTCCAGGACATCATCGCCATCCTCGGCATCGATGAGCTCTCCGAGGAGGACAAGGTCCTCGTCCAGCGGGCCCGCAAGGTGCAGAAGTTCCTGTCGCAGCCCATGTTCGTGGCCAAGGCCTTCACCGGCCAGGAGGGCGTGTTCACCCCGATCTCCGACACGATCGAGAGCTTCGACAAGCTGTGCGGCGGCGAGCTCGACCACATCCCGGAGCAGGCGTTCCTCAACGTCGGCGGGATCGACTCGGTGCTCGAGAAGGCCGCCAAGCTCGAGCGCGGCGAGATCTGAGCCCATGGCAGGGACCATGCGTGTCGAGCTCGTCTCGCCGGAGCAGGTGCTGTTCTCCGGCGACGCCGTGGTCGTCGTCTGCCGTCCCGAGGGGGGCGACGCCGCCTTCCTGCCCGGTCACGCCCCGTTCCTGGGCCTGCTCGGCATCGGACCGGTCACGATCCGCACCGAGGACGGCAAGGAGATCCGGGCGGCCGTCCACGGCGGGTTCGTCCAGGTGAGCGACAACAAGGTGACGATCCTCTCCGACGTGGCCGAGCTGGCCGCCGACATCGACGTCGAACGGGCCCGCGCCGCCCAGGGCCGGGGCGAGTCGCCCGAGGCCACCCGGCGGGCGGCCACCCGGCTGCTCGTCGCCGGCGCCTGACCCGGCCGGTCGGCTGTCGACCGGCCGCCCGTCACCTGCGTCCCGCTCCCCCGGGTGGCTCCCCGCTGACCGGGGCCGGAGGACCTTGTGCGCTCAAGTTCATCGGCCTGAGCGCCGATGACGACCGTCATGACCCGGCTCCGATCGCGCCCGTCCAAGGAGGACGGCAACGCCCCGGTGCCCCAGGTCAACGGTTGGGAGTGGGTGCCTCCCAAGGCGCCCGCCCAGAAGGTCGTCGTCGCCGTGCCCACGGGGCGCAAGCGCCGGAGACCCCGCCGGCCCGGCTTCCCGGTGGTCGTGTCGCTCGTGCTCGGGATCATCTGCGCCGGCATCGGCACGGCGCTGTGGGTCGGCGTCGGCCCCGCCGATCCCCGCTACGGCCGTCTGCTCGCCCCCATCGTCGGGGTGTTCGTGGGACTCGCCGTACGGTTCCGCGCCGCTCGCAGCACCGTGACGCGACCGGTGATGGCGGTCCTGCTCACGGCGGTGAGCGCAGCCTTCGGCCAGTTCATCGTGGAGCGGGCCATCAAGGACGGGGGCCACCTCACGAAGCCGACGCTGGCCGATCTCCGCGGATCGGTCAGCCTCGTCCAGAAGGTGATCGAGCGCGATCCGATCGTCCTCGTGCTCTGGCTGCTCGCCGTGGTGCTGGCCGGCGCCTTCGCCAGCCAGGCCGACCGCTGAGCCCGAGCCGCTGAGCCCGAGCCGCTGAGCCCGAGCCGCCGCACCGTGGGCGGCGCGAGCATGGCGTCATGGCTGCGCCCCGCCTCCTGCTGAGCGTCATCGCCGTCCCGCCCGCTCCGGTGGCCGACGAGCTCGTGGGCGTCCGGCGCCTCCTCGGGACACCGTCGCTGGTGCGCCAGCCGCCCCACATCACGATCGTCCCGCCCGTCCACGTGCGTCCCGACGACGCCCCTGCGGTGACGGCGCTCATCCGGTCGGCCGCCGATGCGGGCGAGCCCCTCCCGTTGCACCTCGGTCCCGTCGCCGCCTTCCCGCCGACCCCTGACGGGACCTGCGCGCTGCACCTGTCGGTGTCCGGTGCCGGCGCCCCTGGCCTCGACGCCCTGCGCCACGCCGTGTTCCAGGGACCGCTGGTCCGTCGGGTCGCCCACCCCTTCGTCGCCCACCTCACGCTCCACGAGTCGCTGCCGGCGGCCCAGGTGCCGGCCGCCCGGGACCTCCTCGCGGCGGCGCGCTGGGACGTCACCGTCGATCAGCTCGTCGTCGTGCGCCGGGGGGAGCGGGGCTGGGAACCCTGGTGCAGTGCTCCGCTCGGCGGGGGGATCGTGCGCGGCCGCGGCGGGCTCGGCCTCGTCGTGCGCAGGGTGCTGGTCGTCGGGCCCGAGGCGCTCGCCGGTGGCCTCGTCGAGCCGCCCCGTCTGCCACGCGTCGAGCCGGGCCCGGTCCCCGTGGACTGCCCCGACCGTCGGATCGTGGAGGTCACCGATGCCGATGGGACGGTGATCGCAGCCGCCGTCGCCGCCCCGGCGGATCCGCCGAGGCGGGGCCCGGTCCGGGGAATCGCCAGCGGAGCTGCCCACGGAGTCGCCCCGGGA
Source organism: Acidimicrobiia bacterium (assembly GCA_044356125.1). Lineage (GTDB taxonomy): Bacteria > Actinomycetota > Acidimicrobiia > Acidimicrobiales > JANYDT01 > JBIKWW01. The sequence continues at coordinate 502 of JBIKWW010000092.1, read as the reverse complement.
GTCGCCCCGGGAGTCGCCCCGGGAGTCGCCCCGGGAGTCGCCCCGGGAGTCGCCCGTGATGAGGACGAGGGCGCAGCGACCGCCGCTTCGTGGGTCGCCGACGGTCAGGCGTGGACGGGGGCACGGGAGCTGGCCGAGCGGGAGGCCGCCCGCTGACCGGGTTCAGAACGTGACGGCGGAGTACTGGCTCAGCTTGCCGATCCGGTGGCGGGCGTCGATCGTGCGGACGGTGCCGGACTTCGAACGCATCACCATCGACTGCGTGGTGGCCCCGTGGGCGTCGAAGTGCACGCCCTTGAGGAGGTCGCCGTCGGTGATGCCGGTGGCGGCGAAGAAGCAGTTGTCGCCGCTCACGAGGTCGTCGGTGGTGAGCACCCGGCTGATCACGTAACCGGCCGCCTCGGCGGCGGCCCGTTCGGCGTCGTTGCGGGGCCACAGGCGGCCCTGGATGGCCCCACCCATGCACTTGAGCGCGGCGGCGGCGATCACGCCCTCGGGAGTG
>JBIKWW010000091.1:0-10054 GCA_044356125.1 Acidimicrobiia bacterium | reverse complement strand
CAGCGGGAGCTGCGCTAGGAGGTCGGCCTGGTTGCGTCGACGTGGCGGCGGGTGGGGCGCTTCGCCGCCGCCCCTGGCCTGACCGACGAGCAGTACACGATCTTCGTGGCGACCGGTCTCACCCACGTGGGCCGCGAGGCCGATGGCGTCGAGGAGGAGCACATGACCGTCGAGCAGGTGCGCCTGACCGACGTGCGGGACCTGATCGACGCCGGTGAGATCGTCGATGCCAAGACGGCGATCGGCCTGCTCCACCTGCTCGCCGGGCAGTGAGCGGGCGACCGGTCACCCCGGTTCCGACGGACCTGCCGCCCCCGGTCGAGGACTTCCTGACCTGGCTGGTGGTGGAGAAGGGCCGGGCGGGGTCGACCATCGAGGCCTACCGCCGGGACCTGCACGTCTATCTCGCCTACCTGGGGCCCATGCGGGTGGAGGACGTCACGCCGGGGACGGTCGACGGATTCATCGCCCACCTCCGGTCCGCCGGCCGGCGCGACAGCACGGTGAAGCGGGCGGTCGTGGCCGTCCGGGCCATGCACCGTCACCTTGCCGACGAGGGCGTCACCGCCGACGATCCGGGTCGCCGCACCCGGCCGCCACGGGCGCCCGCATCGCTGCCCAAGGCCCTGCCCGAGGAGGACGTGGCGACGCTGCTCGACTCCATTCCCGGTGACGAGCCCGTCGCCCGGCGCGACCGGCTGATCCTGGAGCTCCTCTACGGCGGGGGCCTGCGGATCTCCGAGGTGGTGGGACTGTCGATGGGGGACCTCCTGATGGAGGACGCCATGGTGCGTGTCCTGGGCAAGGGATCCAAGGAACGGGTCGTCCCGATGGGTGAGCACGCCATGCGGGCGATGGCGGACTGGCTGTCCCCCGGTGGCCGCGACGCGATGGCCCCGCCGACGTGGCGACGCCGGGCCGACGCCGACGCGCTGCTCCTGAACCAGCGTGGCGGACGGCTGACCCGGCAGGGCGCCTGGCTGGTGCTCAAGGGCCGCGCCGCGCACGTCGGCCTGGGTGAGGTCGTGCACCCCCACGTTCTGCGGCATTCCTGCGCCACCCACATGGTCGAGCACGGCGCCGACCTCCGAGCCGTACAGGAGCTCCTCGGTCACGCTTCCCTGACGACCACGCAGATCTACACCAGGGTCACCGTGGAGCGGCTGCGGTCGATGTACGACGCCGCCCATCCGCGGGCGCGGGGGTGAGCGGGACGACGGGCTCGCTGCTCCCCTCCGACCCGGGACCGGGTCAGAGGAGACCGGGTCAGAGGAGACCGGGTCGGAGGAGACCGGGTTAGAGGAGACCGATGTTGCGCTTGGCGCGCTCGCACACCACCGAGGCCACCGACGTCGCCTTCTCGGCACCCTGGCGCAGGATGGCCGACATCTCGGCGCGGTTCTCGTCGAGCTCGCGGTAGCGGGCCTGCAGCGGACGGAGGAACTCCACGAGCGCTGCGGCGGTGTCCGCCTTCAGCGGTCCGTACTGCGAGTAGCGGGCGGCGAGCGTGGCCGGGTCGTCCACGCCGGTCGACGCGGCGAGGATGGACAGCAGGTTGGACACGCCGGGCTTGGCGACGGGGTCGAAGCGCACCTCGCCGTCGGTGTCGGTGACCGCCCGCTTGATCTTGCGCTCGATGTCTCGGGGATCCTCGAGCAGTCGGATCGTGCCCTGGGGCGAGTCGGCCGACTTCGACATCTTCCGGGTCGGCTCCTGGAGGTCCATGATGCGGGCACCGACCTTGGGAATGGCAGCTTCCGGCACCTTGAAGGTCTCCCCGAAGCGGGAGTTGAAGCGGATGGCGACGTCTCGGGTGAGCTCGAGGTGCTGCCGCTGATCGTCGCCCACCGGGACTCGGTCGGTGTCGTAGAGCAGGATGTCGGCCGCCATCAGGGACGGATAGGTGAAGAGCCCGGCCGAGACGAACTCGTGCTGCTCGCTCTTGTCCTTGAACTGCGTCATCCGTCCGAGCTCGCCGAAGCTGGTCTGGCAGGTGAGGATCCAGCCGAGCTCGGCGTGCTCGCGGACGTGGGACTGCACGAACACGGTGGCGACATCGGGATCGAGCCCGGCGGCGACCAGGATCATGGCCGTCTCGAGCGTCTTGGCCCGCAGCTCGGCGGGGTCCACCATGATCGTGAGTGCGTGGAGGTCCACGACCCCGTGGAACGAGTCCGGGCTCTGGTCCTCCACCCAGAACCGGATCGCCCCCAGGTAGTTGCCCAGGTGGATCTCGCCGGTCGGCTGCAGACAGGACAGGATGCGGCTCATCGGCCGGCCCCGGCGGAACCCGACGGGTGGCCCGCCGCTCGGGCGCGTGGCTGCTGAGGATGGCTTCGGTGCGCGCTCATGGGTCGCCCAGCGTAGGTGCGTCCGAGGGGTCCGCACGGTCGGCCGGTGGCGGTCGGTGGCCGACCGTCCGGGGGCTTGCCGGCACTACCGTGGCAACCCGTGGCAGTCGAGGTATCCACCCCCGTCTACGAGGGACCGTTCGATCTCCTGCTGCACCTCATCACCCGCGATCAGGTCGACATCTACGAGATCTCGATCGCCGCCATCGTGGATGCCTACCTGGCGGAGATCGAGCGGATGCGGGTCCTCGACCTCGATGTCGCCACCGAGTTCCTGCTGATCGCAGCCACGCTGATCGAACTGAAGCTGCGGCGTCTGCTCCCGGGGCGCGAGGACGTCGATCTCGACGAGGAGCTGGCCCTGCTGGAGGAGCGCGACCTGCTGCTCGCCAAGCTGCTCGAGTACCGGACCTTCCAGCTCGCCGCCCGCTCGATCGAGACGGCGATGGCCCGGGCGGCGACGTCGTGGCCCCGTCCGGGTGCCCTCGACGAGCGCTTCGCCGATCTTGCTCCCGACGTGCTCGCCGGCGTCACGGCCGAGCGCCTGCGGGCGGTCTACCTGGCGGTGATGACGCGGGCGGCGACCCCCAAGCCCCCGCCGCGGGTCAACCTCGACCACGTGAGCGACGTACGGGTGAGCGTCGCCGAGACCGCCCGGGAGCTGGCCATGATCCTTCCCTCCCGTGGCCGCTTGGGGTTCCGGGAGCTGACGGAGCGGTGCGAGCACCGCATCGAGGTGATCGTCCACTTCCTCGCCGTGCTGGAGCTGTGCAAGCAGGGATGGGTGGAGCTGGATCAGGCCCGGTCGTTCGCCGATCTGCTGGTGAGCTGGCGGCCCGACGGTCCCGAGCAGGACGAACTGGCCCAGGCCCTCGACGAACTGGTCGACGACGCCCGCCGCGATGCGGCGCGGGTGATGGCGGCGACGGCCGGGTCGGACGCCGCCGGGGCCGGGTCTCCTGACCTGTCGTCGATGGACACCTACGAAGGATGACGCGGTGATGGATGACGCGGTGATGGATGACGCGGTGATGGATGACGCGGTGATGGATGACGCGGTGATGGATGACGCGGTGATGGATGACGCGGTGATGGATGACGCGGTGATGGATGACGCGGTGACCGGCGACGGCGTCGAGCGCGTGGTCGAGCGGGTGGTCGAGCGGGTGGTCGAGCGGGTGGTCGAGCGGGTGGTCGAGCGGGTGGTCGAAGCGGTGCTGATGGTCGCCGACCAGCCGGTGGAGCCGGTGCTGCTCGGCGAACTGGCGGGCGTGTCGGCCGACGCGGCTGACGCTGCGGCGGCCCGGCTGTCGGCGTCGTACCGTCAGGAGGGGCGTGGGTTCGAGCTCGTCCGGGTGGCCGGCGGCTGGCGGTTCCAGAGCGCCGGGGACCTCGCCGCGGTCGTGGAGCGGTTCGCCCTGCAGGGCCAGGTGGCCCGGCTCTCGGCTGCGGCCCTCGAGACGCTCGCCATCGTCGCCTACCGCCAGCCGATCTCCCGGGCCCAGATCTCGCTCATCCGGGGCGTCAACGTCGACGGGGTCGTCAGGACCCTCGTGCAGCGCGGGTACGTCGCCGAGATCGGGACCGACAGCGGACCCGGGCAGGCATTGCTGTACGGCACCACGCCACGCTTCCTGGAAGGCCTGGGCATCGACTCACTGGCCGATCTGCCGTCGCTGGGCGACTTCGTCCCCGGTGCGGAGATCATGGAGGCGTTGGAGGCCGGTCTCTCCGTGGAGACCACCCGCCCGGGGCGGGCGGACCCGTCCGGCGGTGGGGCGGACGAAGCACGGCCATGACGGCCGGCGCCGGGAGCGGCCGGGGCGATCGCTCCGAGGAGGACCGGCCCGAGGAGGGGCTGCCCGAGGGGGAGCGCCTGCAGAAGGTGCTCGCGCGGGCCGGAGTGGCCAGCCGACGGGCCGTCGAGGAGCTGATCGCAGCCGGTCGCGTCCGGGTCAACGGGGAGCGGGCCCGCCTGGGTCAGCGGATCGACCCGGCGGTCGACCGCGTGACCGTTGACGGGGCCCCCGTCGGCACGGCCCCCGGGCTGGTGCACTACCTGCTGAACAAGCCCGCCGGTGTGGTCACGACGGCCTCCGATCCCCAGGGTCGGCGGACCGTGGTCGATCTGGTGCCCGCCGAGCCCCGGGTCTTCCCCGTGGGACGGCTCGACGCCGACAGCGAAGGTCTCCTGCTGCTCACCAACGACGGGGAGCTGGCCCACCGGGTCATGCATCCGTCCCATGGCGTCGAGAAGGAGTACCTCGCCTGGGTCGACGGGACTCCCTCGGCCGGGGCGCTGCGTCGCCTGCGCGAGGGCGTGGAGCTCGACGACGGACGGACGTCACCGGCCGGAGCGTCCCAGCCCCAGCCAGGCCTGGTCCGCATCACGATCCACGAGGGCCGCAACCGTCAGGTCCGTCGGATGCTCGACGCCGTCGGCCATCCGGTGCGCCGTCTCGTGCGCGTGCGCGTCGGTCCCCTGCGCGACGAACGGCTCGCCCCGGGGACGTGGCGACCCCTGCGGGCCTCTGAGCTGTCCGCCCTGCGCCGCGCCGTCGCCGACCGACCGGCCGACCCCCGACCCGCCGCCCCCCGACGGTCCGCCCCCCGACCTCCCGGCGCGCCCCGACCTCCCGCCGCCCGCCGGTAGACCGTTCGACCAGTTCACGGCGGGACGCCTGCCACGCAGAGTGGGGGCGCGCTACGCTCCGGCACTCATGGGGATCGAATCGGACGAGCAACTCCTGCGCGCCGCCATCGCGGCGTCGCCGGAGAACGTGACGGCCCGTCACCGGCTCGCTGAACTGCTCCTCAGCCACGGCCGATGCTCCGAGGCGCTGCGTGAGGCCCAGCTCGGGCTGCTCCGTGCCCCGGACCATTCCGGTCTGATCGGTGTCGCCGCCATGTCCGCCGACCTCATCGGAGCGGGCGAGCTGGCCGCCCGGTACGGTCGGCTGCTCGGTCTCGCCGCCGGGGTGGGCGCGTCCGACGTCATCAGCCTGGAGGCTGCTGACCCGGTCGCCGCCGTGGGCTCGCTGCGGTGGGGCCGGCGGGCCACGGACCGCATCGGTGACGGCGTCGGCGTCGACCCCGGCGAACGGGCCGCGGCACTCGACCGCCTGCTGCGCAACCCCACCGACGGGACCGGCCGCGGCCACCGCCGCGAACAGGTCCCCATGCTCGTCCGCCCCGCCGTCACCCTGCGCGATGTCGCCGGCATGACGGATCTCAAGTGGCGACTCGGCTCGCTGCTCACCGAGGGACGAGGCCGGAGCAACGGCGGTGTGCTGCTGTTCGGTCCGGCCGGTTCCGGCATGACGTTCCTGGCCGAGGCCGCGGCTGGTCAGCACCTGCTCGCCGCCGGCAGCGCAGCGATGATGCGGCTCTCGCTGCCCGAGCTGCTCGCCCAGCCGTCAGCCGATGCCGAGCGGGTGGTTCTGTCGGCCTTCGAGCTGGTGGCGACGGTGGAGCCGTCCGTGCTGGTGCTCGAAGGGGTGGACGCGCTCTGCGACCCGGGGCGGTTGCACGGTCGGCGGATCGAACTGCTCCACGCCCGCGTCACCGATGGGCTCGACACGCTGCCGGCGGCCGTCACCGTGATCGGGACGTCGACGGCGCCGTGGCGGCTGGACGAGGGGTTGCGCCAGCGCGGCCGCTTCGCCCGCATGCTGTTCGTGCCGCCTCCCGACCTCCTGGCCCGCAGTCGCATCCTGGCGGACCGCCTGTCGTATCTGCCCATCGCGACGGACGTGAACGCAGCGGCGATCGCCGGCGTGACCGAAGGGCTGTCGGCCACCGAGCTGCAGATGGTGTGCGCGCGGGCGGCCGAGCACGCCATGGGGGTCAGCCGGCACGTCGGCAATGTCTGGTCCATCACCCAGCGTGACCTGGCGCGGGCGGTCGACGACCTCCGGCCCACGTCGGGCGCCTGGTTCGCCCAGGCCCACCTTTCCCTTCGGGACTTCGGGCGCGACGTCGACCCGTTGTTCGACTACGTGCGCCGTCACGTCCGCATCGTCGACTGACGTCGTGGCGGTCCGGCCCGGCCGATGGGCAACGCCCGGCCAGCAGGGCATCTGACGATGGGGGCGCACGGGGGCATGGCTACGATCGACCCCCGTGCCTGTGCGAGCGATCCGGGGAGCGACCACCGTCGAGCGTGATGATCCGGCGCAGATCATCGAGCGGACGCAGGAACTGGTCCTGGCCATGCTCGAGGTCAACGGGATGGGCCAGGACGCCATCGTCGGCGCGTTCTTTTCGGCGACCGCCGATCTCCGCTCCATCAGTCCGGCGACCGCCGCCCGCCGGCTGGGCTGGACGGAGGTGCCGTTGTTCGGTCTGGCCGAGCTCGACATCGAAGGTGCGCTCGGACGCTGCATCCGGGCGATGTTCCACGTCGAGGCCGATCGGCCCCGGGCTTCCGTCCGCCACGTCTTCCTGCACGGGGCCGTGGCCCTGCGCCCCGATCTCGCCGCCGGCCCCACCACCACGCCGGGGAGCCCGTCGTGACCGAGGGGCGGGCGCTGATCGTCGGTGCCGGTCTCATGGGCGGATCGGTCGGCCGGGCGTTGCGCGAACGGGGCTGGTTCGTCTCGGCCATCGACCGGGACGAGGCGAGGGCCCGGCGGGGCGTGGAGCTGGGCGCGTTCGACGCCGCTGCCGACGATCCCGAAGCCGAAGTGGTGTTCGTGTGCGTCCCCGTCTCGTCGGTTGCCGAGTCCGCCCGCACCTATCTTCGGCGGGGCGCCGTCGTGACCGACATCGGCAGCACGAAGGCCAACATCGTGTCGGCCGTGGCCCACCCGAGGTTCGTCGGCGGCCATCCGATGGCCGGCAGTGAACGCGACGGGGTCGAGGGCTCCGACCGCTTGATGTTCGAGGGCCGGACCTGGGTGCTCACCCCCACGGCCGACACCGACCCCTCCGCCTACGCACGGATGCACACGCTCGTGAGCTCGTTCGGGGCGACGGTGGTGTCCGTGCCCCCCGAGCGTCACGACGAGCTGGTGGCGATCGTCTCCCACGTTCCCCACCTGGCCGCCGCCGCCCTGATGACCGTCGCCTCCTCCGCAGCCGAGGAGCACGCCACGCTGCTGAGGCTGGCCGCCGGCGGGTTCCGGGACATGACCCGGATCGCCGCCGGGCACCCGTCGATCTGGCTGGACATCTGCCAGGAGAACCGGACGGCGATCGTCGAGGTCCTGGGTGCACTCATGGCCCGGCTCGACGAGCTTCGACGTACCGTCGATGCAGGGGACCGCGTCCGGTTGCAGCAGCTGCTCACGCGGGCGCGCGCGGCGCGGGTGAACCTGCCCACCGGCGCCCCGCCGGCGGAGGAGCTCGTGGAGGTGTGGGTGCCGATCCTCGACCGGCCCGGCTTCATCGCCGAGGTGACCACCCTGGCCAGCGAGCTGTCGGTGAACATCTACGACATCGAGGTGACCCACGCGCCCGAGGGCGGCCGTGGCACGCTGGTGCTCGTGGTCGACGCCGCCGTCCGGGATCTGCTGCGTGGCGGGCTGATGGCCCGCGGGTTCAAGCCGTCGGTGTCCTCGCTGGGGGACCGGTGAACACCCACGCCATGCCCGATGCCGTGGAGATCGCGCCGGCGCAGGGTCCGATCGTGGGCCGGGTCCGCCTGCCGGGGTCCAAGAGCGAGACGAACCGGGCCCTGCTCGTGGCCGGGCTGGCGGCGGGAACCAGCCACCTCAGCGGTGTCCTCGACAGCGACGACACCCAGGCCATGCTGCAGGCGCTGCGCACCCTCGAGATCGACCTCGAACACGACCCGGCGGCGGCGACCGTCACGGTCTCGGGCTGCGCCGGGCGGCTGCCCGACGGGCTGATCACCGTCGATGCCCGCCAGTCGGGCACGACGGCCCGGTTCCTGCTGCCGGCCCTGTGCACCGGGCCCGGGCCCTACGTGCTCGACGCCGCCCCGCAGATGCGGGCCCGGCCGATGAGCGACCTCGTGCGGGCACTGCGCTACCTGGGGGCCGACCTGACCGGTGACCGGCTCCCGATCGACGTGCGGGGCGGCGGCGTCGACGGGGGCATGGTGGAGGTGCCCGGTGACGTGTCGAGCCAGTTCCTCTCGGGCCTGCTGCTGTCGGCCCCGCTGTACCGCTACGGGCTCGACGCCCGCGTCGAGGGCGCGCTCGTGTCGAAGCCCTACGTCGACATGACGCTGGCGGTCATGGCGCGCTTCGGGGTGGGTGTCGAGGTGGGTTCGGACCCGGCGTCGTACCGGTGCGGCCGGGGCGGCTACACGGCCGCCGACGTGGCCATCGAGCCCGACGCCTCGGCGGCCAGCTACCTGTTCGCAGCGGCCGCCGTCACCGGTGGACGGGTGGAGGTTCCCGGCCTGACCCGCTCGTCGGTCCAGGGTGACCTGCGCTTCGTGGATCTCCTCGCTGCGATGGGCTGCTCGGTCACGGTGGGCGACGCTTCGACGGTCGTCGAGGGGCCGTCCTCCCTGCAGGGTGTCGACGTCGACATGGCCGACTGCTCCGACACCGTTCCGACGCTGGCGGTCGTGGCCGCCCTGGCGACGTCCCCGACCCGGATCCGGGGCGTGGGCTTCATCCGCAACAAGGAGAGCGACCGCATCGGCGCGGTCGTCGCCGAGTTGCGCCGGTGCGGCATCGCCGCCGTCGAGGAGGACGACGGCATCGTCGTGTACCCGGGTCCGTTGCGGGCCGCCGAGGTTGCGACCTACGACGACCATCGCATCGCCATGGCGTTCTCGATCCTCGGCCTGCGGGTGCCGGGGCTGGTGATCCGAGACCCGGGCTGCGTGGCCAAGACGTTCCCCAGCTTCTTCGACGTGCTGCGCCGCCTCACCGACGGCGTGAGGGCATCGACCACATGAGCGGGGCTCTGCCGCTCGTCGTGGCCATCGACGGCCCGGCGGGGTCGGGCAAGTCGAGCGTGGCCCGGCTGGTGGCCGAGCGCGTCGGCATCGCCCACCTCGACACCGGCGCCATGTACCGCAGCGTGGCCTGGGCGTGTCGCCACCGCGGGGTCGACCCCTGCGACGCCGACGCCGTCGCCGCGCTCGCCCGGGCGCTGCGCATCGAGGTGGACGCCGGTCGGGTGGCCGTCGACGGGACCGACGTGACCGCGGCGATCCGCACGCCCGAGGTCGACGCCGCCGTCGGTCCGGTCGCGTCGAACGCGGCGGTCCGGGCCGAGCTCGTCGTCCGTCAGCGGGCCTGGGCCGACGAGCGGGGTGGCGCCGTGATGGAGGGCCGCGACATCGCCACGGTCGTGTTCCCGGATGCGCCCGTCAAGGTCTTCCTGACCGCATCGGAGGAGGAGCGGGCGCGTCGGCGGGCCGCGCAGAACGGTGGGGATCTGCAGGCGGTGGCGGCCGACCTCGCCCGGCGCGACCACGTTGACACCACCCGGACGGCCGACCCGTTGCGCGTGGCCGAGGGCTCGACGATCCTCGACACCACCGGTCTCGGTCTCGACGACGTCGTCGACCGGATCGCCGCCATGGTGGAGGGGGCGCGGTCCCGTCGTGAACCTGGCATCGGAGGAATCGGAGGGAACGTGGACAGCCCCGGAGACCAGACGTCGAGCGCTCCCGCTACCGGGCCGGCAGCCGCCGGACCTGAACCGGGGACGGCCACACGACGGGCCGAGGAGCTCGCCGGCTCGGGACCGGTCGGTCGCTCGCTGTACCGAACCCT
>JBIKWW010000488.1:0-2795 GCA_044356125.1 Acidimicrobiia bacterium | reverse complement strand
GTGGGTGCCGCCGTGGGGGCGATCGGCTCGGCCATCGCCGTCTCCCGCTTCCTCGACGTCTGACCAGCTCGGCTGACCTGCTCGTCTGACCCGCTCGTCTGACCTGCTCGTCTGACCTGCTCGTCTGACCTGCTCGTCTGACCTGCTCGGCTGACCTGCTCGTCTGACCTGCTCGTCTGACCAGCTCGGCTGGCTCGCCCGTCCGTTCCACCCGGCGTCGGAGCGACGTCCGAGGACGTTCTCAGCCGCCTCCCAGGTGGCGGGGCGAGACTGGTCCCATGACCTCGGCGCCGGACCCCTCCCTCGACCCCTCCCTCGACCTCTCACTCGACCCATTCCGAGATCCCGGCCGGGGGCCCGTCTCCCGGCGCACCCTGCTGCGCCACGCCGGGCTGGTAAGCGCCGCAGGGGCGCTGGCGGGGGCGGGCGGCGCCCTGATCCCCGGGGTGGGCTCCGCCGCCGGTGCAGCGACGCGCACGACGACCAGGCGCACGGCCACGACCCGGGCGCTCACCCCGGCCGCCAACTGCTCGGTCATCCCGGCCGAGACCGGGGGTCCCTTCCCCGGGGACGGATCCAACGGCCCCAACGTGCTGACCCAGCCCGGGGTGGTCCGCCGGGACATCCGCTCCAGCTTCGGGACGAGCAGCACCCGGGCCGTCGGGGTCCCGCTGACCATCGAGCTCACCGTGACCTCACTGGCCACGGGCTGCCGACCGGCCGCCGGTGCGGCGGTCTACGTCTGGCACTGCGACGCCCAGGGCCGGTACTCGATGTACAGCGACGGCGTGACGGGGGAGAACTACCTCCGGGGCGTCCAGGCGGCCGACGCGGCGGGGAGCCTGAGCTTCGTGACCGTCGTGCCCGGCTGCTATCCGGGCCGCTGGCCGCACGTCCACTTCGAGGTGTACCCGACCCTGGCGTCGGCGACCGACACGGCCCGGTCCGTCGCCACCTCCCAGCTCGCCCTTCCCCGGGCGACCTGCGAGGCGGTCTACGCCACCCGGCTCTATCCGGGGAGCGCCTCGTCGCTGTCGCGGCTGAGCCTGGCCTCCGACATGGTCTTCGGCGACGACGGCGGGACGCGGCAGCTGGCGACCGTCACCGGGACGGCGGCCTCGGGGTACACGGCGCGCCTGGCCGTCACGATCCCCTGACGGGCCGCACCGGTTCCGGCGCCGGGTCTCGCACCGTCGCCCGGAACGGTCGTCCGCGCGACATTCGCCCGGAACAGTCGCCCGGAACAGTCGCCCGGAACAGTCGCCCGGAACAGTCGCCCGGAACAGTCGCCCGGAACAGTCGTCCGCGCGACAGTGAGGTCCATGTCCGCCGATCTCGATCCCGACCGCTTCGCCCTGCACACGTCGGCCACCAGGGGCTTCACGCAGGCCTACGTGCGCGAGGGCGTCGGCGGCGTGCCGCTGGTGTGCGTCCACGGGTGGCCGGAGAGCAAGCGGATCTTCTGGCGGGTGATCGAGCCGCTGGCCGCCGCCGGCTTCGAGGTGATCGTCCCCGATCTGCGGGGCTTCGGCGACAGCGACCCCTCGCCTGACGGCCTGCACGACGTCGCCGCCCACAGTGCCGACCTCTACGAGCTGGTGCGTCACGAGCTCGGCCACGAGCGGGTCGTGCTCCTGGGAGGCGATCTCGGCGGACCGGTCATCCAGGACCTCGCCCTCCGCCACCCCGGCTGGGTGGACCGCATGGTGCTGTTCAACTCGCCGCTGCCGTTCGACAAGGTGCGCATGGCGGCGATGGCCGGCACCCGGGCCCCCCGGGAGGCGGCGGACTACTACCTGCGCCAGGGCACCGACGCCGACGCGCTCGCCGCCGAGCTGCGCACCCCCGAGGAGCGCCGCCGCTACATCGCCACCTTCTACACCTCGCGCTTCTGGGCCCACCCGGGCACCTTCGACGCCGCCGCGGTCGCGTTCCACACCGCGCCGTTCGGGGATGCGGCCCGGCTGCGGGCCAGCTTCGGCAACTACGAGAGCGCCTTCGACCCGGCCAGGCGCAGCGGCCCGACGATGCTCGCCCGCAACGAGCGCACGAGGACGCTCATCCTGTTCGGGCCGAGCGACCACGTGATCTACCCGGCCTTCGACCGCATGGCGGCAGCCGTGTTCGCCGACCACGTCGGGCCGTTCCTCCTGCGCGACTGCGGTCACTTCGTGCCCTGGGAGGCGCCCCACGCGCTCATCTCGGCGACGGTCGCCTTCGCCGGCGACCTGCTGGCGGCGCACGCCCATCGAACTCCCGGCTCGGGGACGTAGCGACTCGCAGGCGGTACGGTCGCAGGCATGGCGAACTGGACGCTGATCGACGAACAGCGGGCGATCGAGGTCGAACTGGCCGACGATCTCGTGCTCGATCCCGGGGTGCTCGGGTGGGAGCGCAAGCCCGAGGGGCTGTGCCGGGGCGAGGTGTGCGTCCCGGTGCCCGCCGGTCGGCGCATCGATCTCAACGAGCTCGGCCGACTGCTCGGTCGCCCCGTCGCCATCGACGAGCAGCACCGCGTCGCGGCGATCGCGGCGTCACCCGGCGAACGGGCCGACGCCCTGCGATCCGGTCTGGCCCCGGACTTCGAGCTGCCCGACGTCGACGGCGTGATGCACCGGCTGTCGGACCACCGCGGCCGCAAGGTGGTGCTGTACGCCTACGGCAGCTGGTGAGGCTGCCGTGGTGACCTGCCCGTGTGGCAGGCGGTGCACGAGGAGCTCGGCCCGCTCGGCCTGAGCGTCATCACCGTGGCGATCGACGCCACGCTCGCCGCCCCGCGGCCCTACGTGAAGGCA
>JBIKWW010000487.1:0-2802 GCA_044356125.1 Acidimicrobiia bacterium | reverse complement strand
CGAGACGGGCTCGCGGGCAGCTGCCCTGGGCGGCTACACGGCCGTGGTCGCCATGCCGAACACGACCCCGGCCATCGACTCCGCCGCCGTCGTGCGCTCGGTCCTCGGGCTGGGCGAGCGGGCCGGCCTGGTCGACGTCCAGGTGGCCGGGGCCATCACGGTCGGGCGCGAAGGCAAGCAGCTCGCCCCGCTGGCCGAGATGGCGGCGCTGGGCGTGCGGCTCTTCACCGACGACGGCACTGGCGTACAGGACAACCGCGTCATGCGCCGCGCCCTGGAGTACGCCAAGGCGCTCGGCGTCACGCTGGCCCAGCACTGCGAGGACGCCGCCCTGGCCGAGGGCGGGGTGATGCACGAGGGGGAGTGGTCCTCCAGGCTGGGCCTGCCCGGTCAGCCGGCGGAGGCCGAGGAGCTGATGGTGCTGCGCGACATCGCCCTGTGCCGGCGGACGCGCACGCCCGTTCACTTCCTGCACCTGTCCACCGCCGGGGCGGTGGCCGCCGTACGGGCGGCGAAGGCCGAGGGTCTGCCGGTGACGGCCGAGGCCGCCCCGCACCACTTCACCCTCACCGACGCCGCCCTGGTCGGCTACGACACGGTGTTCAAGGTGCACCCGCCGCTGCGCTCCGAAGCCGACCGGGCGGCCGTGATCGGCGGGCTCGTCGACGGCACCATCGACGCCGTGGCCACGGACCACGCGCCGCACACGGCGGAGACCAAGGAGCGCTCCATGCTCGAGGCGCCTCCCGGGATGCTCGGCCTCGAGACCGCGCTCGCCCTGACCCTCGGACGCCTGGGCCTGTCGCTGCCGGAGGTGTTCGCCGTGCTGTCGTCGCGGCCGGCGCGGATCGCCGGCATCGCCGACCGCCACGGCGCCGTCGAGGTCGGACGCCCCGCCCACCTGTGCGTCGTCGACCCCGCCGCCACCTGGACCGTCGACCCGCTGCGCCTCGCCTCCCGGGCCCGCAACACCCCCTACGCGGGGATGACGCTGACGGGGCGGGTCCGGCACACCGTGTTCGGAGGCGTCGTGACCGTCGCCGACGGCACGGCCCAGCGGTGAGCCGACACCGTCCCGAACCCTGACCTCCCGGACCCGCCTGCCGGACCCGCCTGCCCAACCCCCGGTCCCGCTCCGGCGGGCCGCTGCTACCCTCGACCATCGACCGTGAAACGGGTCCCGTGAGGCCCGTACGGACAGGAGCCGCTTCCTCATGAACACCGTTCGACCACCCGCCGCGCTCGTCCTCGCCGACGGCACCGTCTTCGAGGGGGAGGCCGTCGGGGCCGCACCCCCCGGCGGCGTCGCCTCCGGGGAGGTGGTGTTCAACACGGTGCTCTCGGGGTACCAGGAGGTCATCTCCGACCCGTCCTACGCCGGGCAGATCATCACCTTCACCGCCACCCACATCGGCAACTACGGGGTGAACCCCACCGACGACGAGTCCCGGCGCCCGTTCTGCCGGGGCGTGGTGGTGCGGGACCTGGCCCGCCGGCGCTCCAACTGGCGGGCGGTGGAGGATCTCGACGCCTGGCTCGTGCGCCACGGTGTGCCCGGCATCGCCGGGATCGACACACGGCGCCTGACCCGGCGAATCCGGGAGACGGGCGCGATCCCCGGGGCCTTCGGCACGGCCGACGAGGCCACCCTGGTGGCGGCCGCCGCCGCCGAGCCCGGCACCGACGGCGTCGATCTCGTCCGCCAGGTCTCGACGCCCTCCGCTTACACCGTCGGTGACGGCCCCTGGCGGGTCACGGCCTTCGACTTCGGGATCAAGACCACGATCCTGCGCCACCTCGCCCGCATCGCCACCGTGACGGTCGTGCCCGGCTGGACCTCCGCCGACGAGGTGATGGCGTCGGAGCCCGACGGGATCTTCCTGTCGAACGGTCCCGGCGATCCCGAGGTGTGCGACTACGCCGTGGCGGAGATCGGCCGGCTCGTGCACCTGGCCCCCGTGTTCGGCATCTGCCTGGGCCACCAGCTGCTCGCCGCCGCCACCGGGGCGCAGCTCGAGAAGCTGCCCTTCGGCCATCACGGCGGCAACCACCCGGTGCGCCACATCGACACCGGGCGCATCGAGATCACCAGTCAGAACCACAACTTCGCGGTGGTCGCCGGGTCCCACGCCGGGGCCGAGGTCACCCACGTCAACCTCAACGACGGGGTGATCGAGGGCCTGCGCTACCGCGACCTTCCGGCCTTCAGCGTCCAGCACCATCCCGAGGCGGGTCCCGGCCCCCACGAATCGGCCTACCTCTTCGATGACTTCGACGCCCTGATGACCCGCGTCCACGGCGCCCGGAAGCGGGGCTGAGCCGTGCCCAAGCGCACCGACCTCCGGACCATCCTCGTCATCGGGTCCGGCCCCATCGTCATCGGCCAGGCCTGCGAGTTCGACTACTCGGGCACCCAGGCCTGCCGCGTCCTGAAGGAGGAGGGGTACCGCGTGGTGCTGGCCAACTCCAACCCGGCGACGATCATGACGGACCCGTCCTTCGCCGATCGCACCTACATCGAGCCGCTCGACGTCGACGTGCTCACGGCGATCATCGAGCGGGAACGGCCCGACGCCCTGCTCCCCACGCTCGGCGGGCAGACGGCTCTGAACCTGGCGATGGCGCTGTCGCAGTCCGGGGTGCTCGACCGCTACGGGGTGGAGATGATCGGCGCCAAGGCGGAGGCGATCGAGACGGCCGAGAACCGCGAGGCGTTCAAGTCGGCGATGCAGGAGATCGGGCTCGCCGTCCCGCTCTCGGGCTTCGCCTGGACGCTGGACACGCCCGGGCCCCGGGGCGAGC
>JBIKWW010000486.1:0-2805 GCA_044356125.1 Acidimicrobiia bacterium | reverse complement strand
CGGCCTGCCGCCCGTGCCGCCTGCCGTCCTCGGCGGGCCCAGCGAGACCTGATCCCGTTCAGCCGGGCGGCGGAGCGGCGGCAGCCACCTCCGCCGCCCAGGCGTAGTCCGCCTTGCCGTTGGGCGCCCGGCGGACCTCATCGACGATGACGATACGGCGCGGCGCCTTGTAGTGCGCCAGCTCGTTCCGCACGTGCTCGATGAGCACCTGCGGGTCGTCCGCCGACCCCGGGCTCAGGGCCACCACCGCCGCCACGCTCGCCCCGAAGCGGGAATCGGGCACCCCCACGACCAACGTGTCGTGCACCGCGGCATGGCGCTTGAGCGCCTCCTCCACCTCCTCGGGGAAGACCTTCTCCCCACCGGTGTTGATGCACCCCGATCCGCGCCCGAGCAGCGTGAGCGAGCCGTCCGCGTGCTGGAGCACCCAGTCCCCCGCCATCGTGTGGCGCACCCCGTCGATCTCCACGAACGTCGCCGCCGTCTTCACCGGGTCGTGGCGGTAGCCGATCGGCACGTAGCGACTGCCGGCCACACGGCCCGCCACACCGGTTCCCGGGGGGATCACGCGCAGCTCCTCGTCCACGACCACGGTGCCGGGAAGGGGCTCGAAACGGGCCGTCTCGATCGGCGTCGCCCGGGTCGCGATGCGACGGGCCATGGCGCCCTCCGTGGAGCCCATGGAGTCGACGATGCGGATGTCCATGTGGCGCAGCAGCCCCCGCTGGACCTCGGCGGAGAACATCACGCCCGACGACTGCACGATCCGCATCGTGGACGTGTCGTAGGGGCTGCCCGCGGCCTCGGCACGATCGAGCGCGTCGAGCATCGGGCGGGCGAACGCGTCGCCGACGATCGTGACGGCGTCAGCACCGTGCCGGGCGACCGCCCGCCACAGCTCGGCGGCGTCGAAGCGGCGAGACTCGAGGGTGACCGCGCTGCCGCCCATCATGTGGGCGTACATCGCCCCGAGCCACATGCCGGTGCCGTGCATCAGCGGGCAGGCGGCGATCGAGACACGCCGGTCCCCCGCCGCCCGGTGCGCCGCCGTCTCGCGCAGGAGGCCCTCGACGGTGGCGGGCATCGCCCATCCTCGGTACGCAAAGCCCGTCAGCATGCGCTGCACGAAGTCGCCCATCCGGAACTCGACACCCTTGGGCAGGCCCGTCGTGCCGCCCGTGTAGAGGACGTAGCGGCCGTCCTCCGAGCGCGCCGCGACGCGCGCCTGCGGTGGGGTACGACCTCGATGCGCAGCGAGCACTGCGTCCCAGCGCAGCGCCGAGCTCGGCGAGCCTGCGTCGTCCACCTCCACCCAGGCCCGCACGTCGGCCAGCTGCGGCCGGACCGCCGCCACGCGGTCGGCCAGTGAGGCGTGGTGCACGACGATCTCGGCGCCGCAGTCGCGCAGCAGGTGCGTGAGCTCGGCGGCCAGGTAGCGGTAGTTGACGTTGACCGGCACCGCCCCGACCTTGAACGCCGCGTGCTGGGCGACGAGGTACTCCGGGCCGTTCCACAGGTACAGCGCGACCGACGCTCCCGGCCGCAGCCCGACCTCACACATCCACGACGCCATGGCGTCGGCCCGGGCGTCGAACTCCCGCCACGACACGACGTCGTCGCCGTGGATCAGGGCCGCGTCGTCGGGCTGCTGGGCGGCGATGGCCTCGTAGACCGATGCGAAGTGGAACATCACACGTCCATCTCGACGGAGCCCTGGAGGTCGGTGACCGTGAAGCGGAAGCGCTGCCGTTCCCCGGCGAGCCGAGCGGTGCAGCTGACGACGTCGCCCGGGTCGACCACCACGACCCGCCGGGCGCCGCAGTCGATCCGCGCCTCGGCCCGCGCCTCGGGCTCGAGCACGTCGCGGACGAACCCGACCAGGACCCTGGTGTCGATGGGGACGCGGGTGGCGGCGACGCGGAAGCTGGCGGTCCCCGATTCCGACATCGTCAGATCCACCCGGTACGGAACGGTGGCGTCGGCCACGGGAACGGTGCACCGCAGCACCGAGGCGCCGACGGGGGCTCGGGTCACCCGTTCGCACCGGGCGGCCCCCACCTGGAGCCCGGGGGAGGCCGAGCGCTGCACCGAGGTGACCTTGGCTTCGATCGCGGCGAGCTTCACCGGGAACGTCGCTGCCGGAGCACGCGACGACGAGCTCGTGCGGGTGACCGCCCGGGCCGCAGCGGTACCGATGAACGCGACGGTGGTCACGGCGGCGAGGAGCAGCCGGGCCAGCGCCCATGGGCCGCGACGACGCCGGAGGTGGCGTCGGGGTTCGGGACGGGGGCTCACGGCGGTCATGGGCGGAGCGACAACCCTAACGGCGCCCGAGCCCGGGGCCCGTAGAGTGCCGGGCATGGCCGCTCCCGTACAGCAGTCCGGCGTCATCGTCGCATGCCCCCGTTGCGGGGCCGAGGTCATGCAGAAGGAGATGATCCCCGTCGGCGTGCTCGACGGCGTGATCAGCTACCTGTGCGTGGCCTGTTCGCGAACGGAGCTGCGCACCGCGCCCCGCTGAACCGGCCTCGCCGACCCGGACCCGCTAAGCCGTCGGTGGATCAGCCGGCCGAGGTGCCCGGAGCAGAGGTGCCCGGAGCAGACGTGCCCGGAGCAGACGTGCCCGGAGCAGACGTGCCCGGAGCAGACGTGCCCGGAGCAGACGTGCCCGCGGCATCGCCCGCCACCGTCGTGGGCGCACCGGCGCGCTTGGTCACCCGCCCGATCTCGATCACGAACACGAGCGTGTCGTTGGCGGCGATGTCGGGGCTCGGAGAGTTCGCGCCGTAGGCCTTGTCAGGTGGG
>JBIKWW010000523.1:0-2811 GCA_044356125.1 Acidimicrobiia bacterium | reverse complement strand
ACAAGGCATTGTTGCCGAGAACGGGCGCGACGAGAGCCGACGATAAATCGAAGTGAGTATGCGCGCCCGTTCCGGTAAAATGCAGACGTTATCCATGAAAGAAAAAATGACATTCAGACAACTCCTCATCCTAGCATCAACGGTATTTGCAGCATTTGGTGTTGGCACGAGCGTAGCTGAGTCTCCGTCCTGGCGAGTGGGAGTGATGGTTTGTCTATCGGGCGCCTGCGCTGAGTCTGGGAGGAACTCACTAGAGGGGGTTCAGCTTGCTGTCGATGAGATTAATAGCAAGGGGGGCGTGCTGGGTCACCAAGTTGACCTGAAGGTCGAAGACACGGTTGAGGGCACCTCCAGTGGCGCAGGAGCTGTGTCTGCCTTTCGCAAGCTTCTAGAAGACTCAAGTATCCATTTTCTGATTGGTCCCAGCTGGACTCCGGGGGGGCTTTCTGTTGCGCCGATCGCAGCAAAACGCTCTGATATCATTCTTACCTCTCCGTCGCTCGGAGTGGCTGATTTCGACCGAGCCGGAGACAACATTTTTAATCTGTGGCCCCACGACGAAGATGCCACAAGGAACTTGGCTAGTTTTGCCCTGACAAAAGGGTGGAAACGAGTCGCAGTGTTCTCTAGTCAGCAGCCTTGGGAGTTACTGCAGGGAACAACGTTCAGCGATGAGTTCGCCCGCCAGGGCGGGCACGTTGTGGTTAAAGTAGAACCACTGCCGACACAACCCGATCTTCGAGCCGAGGCGTTGCGCATTCGAAGTGCGAAACCTGACGCTGTGTTTCTTTCGAATTTCACGCAGATGGGAGTGGGCGCGAAGCAGCTTCGCGATCTGGGATATAAAGGGCCACTCTTCGCGATACTCATGGATGACACTCGAATCGAGACATCTGCGGGGGCTCTGGATGATTCAATTTATTCAGGATACCCGGCTCCTGATCCTGGCTTTTCGACGTCATTCCGGGCCCGCTACCACAAAGAGCCCGGAATAGGTGCCGATACCGCATACGATACCATGAAACTGTATGCATGGGCTGTGACTGAGGCAGGTACCTTTGACCCTGGTAAAGTGAAGTCCACCATTCAAAGCGCAACGCTTCCTGGAGCCTCGGGGATAATCCGATTTGATAAATTTGGTGGGGTCAAAAAGGATCCGGTACTTTATGTGGTACGCGGAAAAGAGAAAGTTCGCTATAATGGATAACAAAACATTCGAGCGGATCGCTAAAGCGTCCGCTCACTGAAAAGTTATATGTCTTGGGGTGAACGTGTCTTTGAATAAGAAATTTCGTCTTTCAGCGAACGATATGAAGCCATTAGCTACCGGTCGTGGATCCTGCTATGCCTCGGACTATATCACTGTAGAAGGCTGCAAGGTTGGTTATATGTATCGGGAAGATCCAGGCTCAAGTACAGGTAATGTCACGGACAGTGGCTGGCGGTTCTTCTCAGGACAAGAAAGCCAAGAGTACGTTGATAACCCGGCTAACTTAGCAATTTATGATGTAAATACTATAGCAAATTATGATCCTGGAATTATCAAACATCTCTCGGCTGAGTTCGGTAAGGCGTTTGCAAGAGCTGAGAATGGTGAGTTCATCGAGGAAAGAGCGTCTACGGAAGAAGACATATAACCAACCAGTCGAACGCAGACTAGAAGCGGTCGACTGTAGTAGATAAAATTAAATTTTGGTGGCCGCTTCTAGTCGCGCTCACCGTGACGTTCTCCCGATGATATTTGGAGTTGTATGATAGCACAGCACCCGGTCGTAGACGGACTTATGCGCGAAATTGAATCGCGACTCTCGAGATCTCCTCTGGGGGTACATCCCGAGACGATTCCTCTTACTAGAGCGATCATGGGATCAGGTTGGCACCGAGCAGGCGCCTATGTATTAGCTACTCTCGTTGATCAATTTAAGAGGGGTACGGCTCTAACGACGTTAGCGACCCTAAAAGACACAACAGGCTATAGTTTGTCGACGATTAACCAAGCATTGGGATATGTGCGCGTCATGTGGATGAAGGGTGACTCGGATGGAGAAGGCAGAAATTATCAAATTATAAAAGCTCACAATGAAAATTCATGGAGTTTAGTGAAATTGATGGATCGAGTGAATGTCACAGAATCGGTAGAACCAACGGCTGGTGCGCAGCCAATAAACTGGTCTGATTTTTGTATTTGATTACCGGCGCGCACAGCCGGACGTTATCCTCCAACGCTTCCGCTATTCGAAATGGTTTCATCACTTTATCTCGCCTCTTCAAATTTTGAGTAGTCACCCCGAATCGGATATTTTGGTGACGTAACAACAGGTGACGCACATGCATAAGATCGAGGCACATGGCCGGTTAGAGCGAGAACATCTCCAGCACGTTGTCGCAATTGACCGCGAATGTTTCAATCAGGAACCATCATCAACAGCCTTCGCATGGGCAGAGCTGCGCCCTGACATGTACAATGTATTGACGTTTAATGGTCAAGTGTTGGGGTATGGTCTCGTCATGCCCTTAACAGCCTTTGCATGTGAGGCTCTGAAGCGCGGTGAGATGTCCGAGGAGGAGCTCACGTTGAAATATATAACTTCAGCTAGTCGCTGCGCTGGTTTGTACTTGGCATCAATGGCCTCGACTAAGAGGGCGGGCGCGATTATTCGCTCCCGACTGGTGGGATATACCATGGGAACTGTCCTCAGAGTCCCGAAAGAGGTATTCACCATAGCGGTCACCACTGACGGGGCGAGTGTTGCTCAGGAGCTGGTTGGAATGAGTCCGTCGCAATACACCGGACCGCTGCCTGGAATCAAT
>JBIKWW010000485.1:0-2815 GCA_044356125.1 Acidimicrobiia bacterium | reverse complement strand
GGCGGGGCGAACGCCGATCGGGTGCTGCGGGACTACTTCACCCGCGATCTCGCCATCTGAGGACCACACCGTCGGGGCCCCAGGTCCTCGTGCGCGGGCGGACCCCGATTCCTTGCTTGGTCACAGACCGAGGACGGCCGGCGGCGGCAGCACTCCCCCGATGACCTTCGCCGCCCGCAGGGCGGCACGCCGGTCGGCGTCGATGCCCGCCTCGGCCAGCACGGCGTCGGTGTCCTGGTCGAAGCAGGGGGCCGGCCGACGCGTCGTCGTGGGCCGGCCATCCACGACGAAGGGGCCGCGGAGCTGGCGGACCGGTCCGGTCACCGGGTGGTCGACCATCTCGAAGCGATCGGCCAGGCGTGGGTCGGCGAGCACGTCGAGGCACTCGAGCACCACCTCGGCCTGCCCGCCCGAAGCCCGGATCGCGTCGGCCAGCTCCGCCGCCGCCATCGCCTCGCCGCCCCGTGTCAGCTCGTCGACCGGGTCGTCGGCGACGTAGGCCACCCAGCGACCCCCGGCCGCCCGGGCGAAGCCGCTGTGCGCCACCCCGGGCTCCCGGTTCCCCATGCGGGCCACGTCGGTCCCCCGCATCGCAGCCGTCACGATCCCCTCGCCCAGCGCGCACCACATGGCCTCCATGTGGGAGACGTCGACCTCGGACCCCCGGCCGGTCCGGTCGCGCCGTTCGATGCCCGCCAGGACGGCCAGGGCGGCGTGGATGCCGGCGACCGGGTCGGGCCAGTACAGGTCGGAGATGCGGGCGCCCTCCTCCGGGTACCCGAACCGGGCCCCGAACCCGCCCATCCCCTCGACGACGGTGCCGTACCCGGCGGCGTGGCTGTAGGGCCCCTCCGTCCCGAAGGCGGGCATGCGGACGACGACGATGCGCGGGTTCACGTCGACCAGGTCGTCGAACCCGATACCGAGTTGGGGGAGCACGGTGGCGGTGAAGTTGCAGAGCACGGCGTCGGCATGGCGGGCGAGCTCGAGGAACACCTCCCTGCCCTGCGCGTGCGAGAGGTTCATCACGACGCCGCGCTTGTTGCGGTTCACGGCGTTGTGGACGGCGCTGATCTCGAACCAGCGGTTGTCGTCGTGGAAGGGGCGCAGTTCCGTGGGCTCGCTGTGGGGGTGCAGGCGCATGACCCGGTAGCCGTCGATGGGGGGAAGGCCCTCGAACTTGACGACATCGACCCCGAGCGACCCGAGGAGGTTCCCCACGAAGGGCCCGGCCCAGGCGGTCGTCACCTCGAGCAGCCGCACGCCGCGCAGGTCGGGCCGGTCGATGCTCGTGCGGGGTGGTTCCGACACCACCGCAGCAGCGGCCCCGGGGGAAGCCGGCACCGTCTGCCCGGGCACCGGGAGCTCCGGTCCCCGGAACGGCCGCTGCGGCACGGTGACCTCCCGGCCGTCGACGGCGAGCCGGGCGGGGCCGAGGAACCCGCGGGCGGCGAGGTGCGGGTCAGCCAGGGCGTCGGTCCCGGTCATGACCTTGCCGACGGTCCAGGGGGTGGTGAGCGCCAGGTCGAACACCTCCTGGGCCGTGCGGGCGGCGTACCAGGGCCGGATCAGCGACCACAGCTCCTGGCGGTGCGCGGCCCGCGACGCGCGGGTGGCGAAGCGTGCGTCCTCGCCCAGGCCTTCGACGCCGTAGAGGAGCGTCTGCAGCTCCCAGTCGATCTCCCGGAACGACCCGGGGACGATGAAGCCCTCGGCACACGGGAGCGCACCTCCGGGGAAGGCGGTGGTGGGGAACGGGCCCACGGCGACGTTGCGGACACCCGAGACCGTGGCGTCGGCCAGGTGCAGCTCGTTGGCGACGAGCAGCGCGGCGAGCCACGTGACCTCGATGTGCGCGCTTCCGGGGATCCGGAGGGCGCCGAGCGCTCCCACCGCAGCGGTGGCGCCCGCCTGGTACTGGGCCTGCCAGCCGGGAAGGCGCAGGGGTTCGCCGCCGGGATCGCCCTGGATGCCGATGAGACCGCTGACGGCCTGGGCCAGGACGTCGTGGGCCATCGACGAGGGCAGGGCGGCGTCGACCCCGAAGGGCGTGACGGACACGACCGGGGTTCCGGCACCCAGGAGCTTGCGGCCGAGAAGTTCAGCGCGCAGACCATCGTCGATCACGACGTCGGCCCACCGCACGAGCGCAGCGAGCTCGTCGGGCCCGGCGTCGACGAGTCGCTTCCCGGCGGTCAGATGGACGTACAGCGGGGAGGGGTCCCCAACGGTGGCCGCGGCACCTCGGACGGGCTCCCCGTCGACCGGCTTGCCACGCAGGGGGTCACCCCCGGCCGGCTCGACCTTCACGACGTCGGCCCCGAGCATGGACAGCAGCCGCCCGGCGTAGGGCCCGGCGATCCCCGAGGCCGTCTCGAGCACCCGCAGACCTCGAAGCATCACCGCATTCTGACGACCCGCCCGCCTCCGCACCCAAGCCCCGGTGCGCGCCCTCTAGGTTGCGGGCCGATGACCACCCGCGTCCACGTGTTCGCCGACGGCACCGACCGGTCCGTCGAGCACCGCTTCGACGAGCTTCCGGCCGTGCTCGAGCGGCCGGGGGCGATCGTGTGGGTCGACGTCGACACGCCCGACGAAGGCGAGATCGCCGACCTGGCCCGCCTCCTCGAGCTCCACGAGCTCGCCGTCGAGGACACCCTGGGGGAGCACCAGCGGCCCAAGCTCGACCACTACGGCAACCACCTCTTCCTGGTCCTCCACGCCGTTCGACTCGACGCTGCGACGACGACGCTCGAGCGCGCCGAGATCGACACCTTCGTCGGGGACCGCTGGATGGTGACGGTCCACCGGGGCA
>JBIKWW010000090.1:0-10162 GCA_044356125.1 Acidimicrobiia bacterium | reverse complement strand
TCATCGGGCCACCGTGCTCATCGGGGCACGGGCGTGGCCGCCATGGCTGCGGCGACGGCGTCGTCGGGCTGGTAGCGCTCCAGCTCGGCCTCGGGGCGCAGCAGGATGCGGTGGCGCAGCACCGGGCGGGCGAGGGCGGCGACGTCGTCGGGGGTCACGTAGTCACGCCCGACCATCCGGGCAAAGGCCTTGGCCATGGCGAGCAGGTGGACGGCGGCCCGGGGCGAAGCCCCGGTCAGCACGGCGGGGACGCTGCGGGTGGCCCGGACGAGGGCCACCACGTAGCCGAGCACTTCGGCGCTGACACGGGTGGCGTCGGCCTCGCGACGCAGCTCCTCGATCTCCCCTGGCTGCACCACCGGTGCGATCAGGTCGATGCGGCTGGCCCCGACACCGGACCGGGGCAGCTGGAGCATGGCCGCCTCGGCCTCGGCGCTGGGGTAGTCGATGATGAGCTTGACGGCGAAGCGATCGAGCTGCGCCTCGGGCAGGGGGTAGGTGCCCTCCTGCTCGATGGGGTTCTGGGTGGCCAGCACCAGGAACGGGGCCGGGAGTCGGTGGGTGGTTCCGTCCACCGAGACCTGACTCTCCCCCATCGCCTCGAGGAGGGCGGCCTGGGTCTTGGGTGGGGTGCGGTTGATCTCGTCGGCCAGGAGCACCTGGGTGAAGAGCGGACCGCGGCGGAAGCTGAGCTCGCCGAGCTGGCCGCCGGCGAGGGTCATGGTGCCGGTGAGGTCCGAGGGGAGCATGTCGGGGGTGAACTGGACGCGGCGGAAGTCGAGCCCCAGGGCCCGGGCCACGGACGCGGCGAGGAGGGTCTTGGCCGTTCCCGGCACACCCTCGAGCAGCACGTGACCCCCGGTGGCCAGGGCGAGCAGGGTCACGTCGATGGCCTGGTCCTGGCCGACGACGGTGGTGCGCACGGCGTTGGTCAGCCGGGCGCGCAGGTCGTGCATCACAGCGTGGGTGTCCCTTCTGGGTGACGGGGTCCCGGCGGTGCCGGGGAATCGAACGGGGCGGCCGGATCGAACGGGGCGGCCGGACCGAACGGACCGGTTGGCCCGGACGGACCGGACGGACCGGTTGGCCCGGACGGACCGGTTGGCCCGGACGGACCGGTTGGCCCGGACGGACCGGTTGGCCCGGACGGACCGGTTGGCCCGGACGGACCGGTTGGCCCGGACGGCGCGGACGGCGCAGACGGACCGGACGAGCGGCGACCGGGGCGGGAGCGGCGGATCACCCGGCCGAGGGCGTCGATGTAGGCGGTGCGAGGGGGCGGGAGCTCGCGGTGGGCGAGCTGGGGAGGCCCGTTGCGGCGGCCGACGGCGAGGGCGAGCATCCCGACGGCCAGAGCCAGGCCGCCGAGGAACCAGCGCGCCCGCCAGGGCAGGGTGGCGAACCCCGTCGACGCGTCGTCACCGATGGCGGCGTCCCAGACGACCACCTTCCGGGCACCGCCGACGAGGGCGAGGGCGGCCGCGGCGTTGTCGGCCTCGGCCAGGCGCTCGTTGGTGAGGATCGAGTCCGAGCCGAGGACGACGACCCCGTCGCGCTCGACGATGGCCGCGGCGTCGGGCGAACCGGCCAGGACGCGCACGTCGGGGGCGGGGTTGCGCCAGCCCGATCCGTCGAGCGAGAGCGTGGCCGCTCCACCGAGGCGGGGACCGTCGACGACGGGGGCGGAGGGGCCGATGCCGATCACGCTGCCCAGGTCGAGGAAGGCGGCGGTGGCCATCCCGACGAGGACCGTCGGGGCGTCGCCGTCGCCTGCAGCGGTGAGGTCGATGGCGTCCTGTTCGTCGTCGGAGAGGAAGCGGTCGATGACGACGACAGCGGTGTCGGGTCCGGCCGCCCACACCTGCTCGGCGAGCGGGTCCTCGCCCCGGAGCACCTCGACGCCCCGCTGCTCGAGCAGGGTCTCCCAGGCGGCCAGGCCGCCGGGGCGGGTGTCCTGCAGGGGGCCCGTCGGCGCACGCCCGCCGTCGCCGCCGGCCCCGAGGAGTTGCAGCAGCACGGACAGGGCCAGGAGCCCACCGATGACGACGAGGGGCAGGCGGCTGCGGATCACCGGGCGCCGCCCTGTCGGATCTCGCGCCAGCCGTCCAGGGCGGCATCGTGATCGGCGGGACCGGCCGGCTCCTCGCCGTAGGCGACCCGGTCGTGCATGCCCGCCAGCGGCCCCAGGGCGGGGCTGGGACCGGACCGTTCGGCCGCCCGGACGACCTCCGCGTTGGGGCGCCGTTCGACGGCGTCGACCCGGCCCCGTTCCTCGAGCCAGAGCAGGCCGGCCCGGAAGCGGAGGCGGATGGCGTCGCTCCAGCGGCCGTCGCGGGCGGCCGCCTCGGCATCGTGCTCGAGCTGGGCGATGCGCCGGGACCGCCGGACCTCCCGGACGGCTTCGGCCCGGCGACTGGCCACCCGGTGCCCGATCCGCCGGACGATCAGGGCCACGAGCACGACCAGCAGGGCACTGAACACGATCCAGGCGACGGGTCCACCGGCGCCGACCGTCTCGGACAGGAAGCGGCCGATGGGCGCGAGCAGCCGCTGGAGCTGCTCGCCGAGCCAGGTGAGCGGCTGCTTGAACGGCTGGGGCGGACGCGACGGAGCGGCGGGCCGGAACCGGTCCTCGGCGAGGATCCGCCGGGCGGCGTCGCGGGCCTGTTCGGGGGTGGCGGCAGCAGCGGTCGGCAGGCCCGTCATCGGTGCGGACCCGACGGGGAGGCGGCCCACGGGGCCGTGGACGGGGGCAGGACGGAGAAGGCCAGCGACGGGAAGCCGACCTCGTTGGCGGTGAGCTCGAGGTCGAGGCCCTCGGCCCGGACGCGGCCGTCGACGAAGAGGACCACGAGCAGCGCCGAGAAGAACGTGTAGGCGGCCAGCCCGACGGCGATGTAGCTGACCACCACGCCCACGGCGGCGGCGGCGTCGGGCAGCGTCAGCGCAACCACGATGAGCACGGGGATGGTGATCACGAGCGAGAGGGCGAGGGAGAGCAGGCTGGCGGTGAACAGCACCACGCCGGTGCTCCAGGTGTGCCCGGCCGTGAGGCGCAGCGAGCGGCCGATGGCGCGCAGCGGACCGTCGCGGTCGACCACGAGGGCGGGCACCCCGAGGGCCAGCCGGCCGATCACGGCGAACTGGGCGATGTAGAGGGCGATGACGGCGATCAACGTGAACGAGACGGCTGCCGCCACGTTGCCGGCGGTGATCCGGAGGATGACGCCGAGCGGGAGGAGGGCGACGAAGGAGATGGCCGTCTGGGCGATCCCCAGCATGAAGGACAGCACCACGAGGTGGATGAACAGGGCCGGCACCCGGCCGATGGTGCGCCGCAGCGCCGCCCGTCGCGTCAGCGGAACGCCGATGGCGACGTGGTACAGGTCGACGACGCTGGCGCCGGCCAGGAGCAGCACGCTGAAGGGCAGCAGCACGGCCAGCACGGCCATGGCCCCCAGGCGCGTGGCGCCGACGCTGCCCTCCCCGGACGCCGACAGGAGCACGAACACGGCGACGAGCGCCGGCGGCGCCGACCCGACCACGACGGTCGGTGCGATGCGCCCGAAGCCTCGTCGGGCCAGGCGGAGGGCCTCATCCAGGATCTCGCCGACCCGGCGGGGCCGTAGCTCGATCCCCTCCACGTTGGCAATCTAGCGATCGGCGTCCCGGTCGGGGCCGACGGGCGGCGCCCACGGTGCCGAATCGACCCGTGGGGCGTCGGACGGTGGAGCATCGACCCGTGGCGAATCGACCCGTGGAGCGTCGACCCGTGGGGCGTCGGACGGTGGAGCATCGACCCGTGGAGCATCGACCCGTGGCGAATCCGGCGCGGCGCCGGGCGAGCCCGGGGGCGGGGCCCACATGCCTGGGGGTGTGTCGAGCGGGGGCAGCACGTGCGGCGGGGGTCCGGCGGCCGGAGCGGGACCCTCCCCGGGTGACGCCCACGGGGTCGGGTTCGGGGCTGGGGCCGGTTTCGGGGCCGGGGCCGGGGCCGCCCACGGGGGCGGGGCCGCCCCGGGAGCTGGTGACCCTGGCGGAGGTGGCGGGAGCGGGGCGCTCGAGGGCTGCGGCACCTGCCAGCTGGTCGGCCCGTTCGGCGGCCCGGACGGCGGGGGCGTCCACCCGGACGGCGGCCCGGACAGCGGGGGCGTCCACCCGGACGGCGGCCCGGACGGCGGGGGCGTCCACCCGGATGGCGGCCCGGACGGCGGGGGCGTCCACCCGGACGGCGGCCCGGACGGCGGCGGCGCCCACCCGGGCGGAGACGGGGGCGCCCAGCCCGCCGGTGGCGGCGCCCACCCGGCGGGGGGCGGGGGCAGGTCCGTGCCCAGGGACGTGGCCAGGCGCTGGAGGTCGAACCCCTCGGTCCGCACCCGGCGGTCGAGGTAGGCGATCACGGAGATGGCGCTCGACATCGGGGTGAACAGGGCCGCCCCGATCGTCCCGCCGACGGCGGCCCACAGGAACGCGAAGGCGGCGTTGCCGCCGCCGAGCAGGCTGAGCAGCCCGGTGATGATCCCGGCGATGATGGCCGTCGGGATGCCGGTCATCAGCGAGCTGACGATCGAGATCCCGAACAGGAACCACCAGTTCCCCCGCACCAGGGCGATCGAGCGGCGGAGGGCCTGAACCGCTCCGGCGTGCTCGAGCACCACGATCGGGGCGGCGAAGCTCGTGGCGACGAACCACCACACCGCCCCCAGGCTCGCCAGGATCCCGGCCAGCAGCCCGAGCCACGGCGAGATCACGACGGCGACGGCCACGACGGCGATGGCGGGCAGGATCGCCAGCACCGAGAGCACCACGACACCGAGGGAGGGCACCAGCCGCGCCAGCGCGACCCGCCGGGCGGTGCGTGTCTCGGGCGTGCGGCCGAGCACCGCCTCGCCGACGAAGGAGGTGATCGCGGCGGCCACGAACAGACCGGCGACGACACCCACGACGAGGCTCACGAGCAGGGCGGCGATGCCCGTCCAGCTGACGTCGACGGTCGGGCTGGTCGAGACCGAGGAGGCGTCGTTCACCACCACGGCCTCCTGGGCCGAGGTCCGGAGCAGGGCGATCAGGATCTGGAACGGCAGCAGCACGAGCGCGACGAAGGGGAACAGCACCCGGAGGTGGTCGCGCCAGATCCGGATCCCGCCGTCGAGGATCTCGCCGAAGCTGCGGGGCCGGAGTTGGAATCCGTGGGAGGAGCCGGACATGGCTCTCCAGCCTGCCGCACCGGCGGCCCGAACGGGGACGCCCGGCCCGGTCAGACGGCCGACCCGAACGGCCCGGTCAGACGGCCGACCCGAACGGCCCGGTCAGATGGCCCGGGGCCAGCCGGTGAGGCGGGGCCACAGGGCGGAGCCGCCCTGGGCGACCAGCGAGGCACCCAGGCGGGCCGCCCACTCCGACTCGGTGCCGAACTCGTCGCGCCAGGACCACAGGCGCCGGGTCCAGTACTGGAGGCGGTGCTCGTCGGTGAAGCCGATGGCGCCGTGGAGCTGGTGGGCCAGGCGGTTGACGGTCCCGGTGGCGCGTCCGGCGACGGCCTTGGCTGCCCCGACCACCTCGTCGGCCTCGTCGTCGTCGCAGCCGGCGCCGATGACGTCGGCCGCGTTGGCCGCCGCGGCGACCGCCGTGACCGCCTCCCCGGCCATCTCGGAGAGGTAGTGCTGGAGGACCTGGAACTTGCCGATCGGCTTGCCGAACTGCTCCCGCTCGTTGGCGTACTGGACGCAGAGGTCGACGACCATGTTGAGAGCGCCGCCCATCTGCGTGGCCCGGGCCAGGGCTCCGGCCCGGAGCGCCGAGGCTGCGCTGATGCCGCCGATGCCGGGGGTGACGGTGGCGAGGTCGATCTCCAGCCACGGCTCACCGGCGTAGTTGCGGCCGTTGGCGGTGGTGACCGCCGAGGCGGTGTCGACCAGGGCGGCGCCGCCGGGGAGGCAGACGAGCAGGTGCCCGGCCGTGCCGCCCCAGGGCGCACGGGCGGTGGAGGCGCCGGGTCGGGCGACGGCGATGGCCAGCGCGCCGGCGGGCACGGCCTCCCCGGCCCCGGCCAGCAGGGCGGCAGCGGTGAGCGTGTCGGCGATGGGGACGGGGGCGGCGAACTCGCCGGAGGCGGCGATGATGGCGAGGGCGTCGGCGGCCGTCCCACCCGATCCGCCCCGGTCCTCGGCCACGCCGACGAGCGTGAGGCCGGAGCCTTCGAGGGTGTCCCAGAGGGGTCCGTCGACACAGCCCTCGGCGGCGCCGATGCGTTCAGGCGTGCACTGGTCCCGGAAGATCCCGGTGATGGTCTCGACGAGCAGGTCGTCGGCGCGCAGGCGGTCGGCCTGCGAAGGGTCGGCGGACATGTCAGCGCACTCCCAGCTCGCGGGCCACGATGCCCCGCAGGATCTCGTTCGTGCCGCCCCGCAGCGTGAAGCCGGGGGCGGAGAGGACGGCGTCGGCCACGAGCTGGTCGAAGGCCGGGTTGGAGCCCGGAGGCACGAGGTCGCGGGCGGTCTCGCCGATCTCGCGCTCGAGCTGGGTGCCGAGGTCCTTCACCAGGGCGGCCTCGGTGACGGGCAGACGGCCCCGGTCGAGGGAGACGGCCACGGCGATGCAGAGGCGGCGCAGCGAGGCCAGCCGGGCACAGAGCATGCCGACGCGGGCGGCCGCCTCGGGCGATGGGGTCGGCCCGAGGGCGTCGATGAGGGCCTGCAGGAGCGGGAAGGTCGAGAGGTAGCGCTCGGGGCCGGAGCGCTCGTAGGCGAGCTCGCCGATGACCTGGTTCCAGCCGTTGCCCTCCTGGCCGAGCATCCAGTGGTCGGGCACGAACACGTCGGTCATCACCACCTCGTTGAAGTGGTGGTGACCCGACAGCAGCCGGATCGGGCGGATGTCGACGCCCGGGGCCCTCAGGTCCATCACGAACTGGCTCATCCCGTGGTGCTTGCCGCCGGACTCGGCCTGCGGGGTGGTGCGCACGAGCACGATGAAGTAGTGGTTGCGGTGGGCGCCCGAGGTCCACACCTTGGTGCCGTTGAGGAGCCAGCCCCCGTCGGTCCGGGTGGCGCTGGAGCGGATGCTGGCGAGGTCGGAGCCGGAGTCGGGCTCGCTCATGCCGATGGAGAAGAACACCTCGCCCCGGGCGGCCGGCGGGATGAGCTCGCGCTTGAGCTGCTCGGAGCCGTGCTTGAGGATCGACGGGCCGGACTGGCGGTCGGTCACCCAGTGGGCGGCGATGGGGGCGCCGTGGGCGAGGAGCTCCTCGACGACCACGAAGCGGTCGAGGGCAGTGCGCCCGTGACCGCCGTACTCCTGCGGCCAGGGCAGGCCGAGGAAGCCGGCCTCGCCGAGCTTGCGGGAGAACGCCGGATCGTGCTGGCTGAGCCAGGTGTCGCAGCGGGGGACGAAGGAGCCGGCGGCGATCTCGGCGGCGAGGAAGGCACGCACACGGGCGCGCAGCTCCTCGGTCGAGGGGGGCAGCGCCGCCGGCGGGAAGCTCAGTCTGGGCACGGCGGTGCAGGTTAGCGACGGGTCGTGTCCAACCGTGTGGGCGCTTGGGTCCGTGCCGCCCCGCCCCGGTACCGTCCGCCCATGAAGTTCGGCATCTTCTACGAGCTGCAGCTCCCCAAGCCCTGGGCGCCCGACGACGAGTACCGGCTCATCCAGAACGCGCTCACCCAGGTCGAGCTGGCCGACCGCCTCGGCTACGACTACGCCTGGGAGGTCGAGCACCACTTCCTCGAGGAGTACTCGCACTCCAGCGCCCCCGAGGTGTTCCTGGCCGCAGCGAGCCAGCGCACCAGCCGGATCCGGCTGGGTCACGGGATCGTGCAGCTCACCACCAACCACCCGGCCCGGGTCGCCGAGCGGGTCTCGACGCTGGATCTGATCAGCCACGGGCGGGTGGAGTTCGGCATGGGCGAGGGCTCCAGCGTGACCGAGCTGCACCCCTTCGACCGCCGCTTCCGTGACAAGCGCGTCATCTGGGAGGACGCCGTGCGGGCGGTCATGCCCATGTTCACGAAGGAGGGCTGGGAGTACCACGGCACCCACTTCGACTTCCCCCTGCGCAACGTCGTGCCCAAGCCGTACCAGAAGCCCCATCCGCCCCTCTGGGTGGCCTGCTCGCAGCTCGACACCATCGAGATGGCGGGCCGCCGCGGCATCGGGGCGCTCGGCTTCCAGTTCGTGTCGGGCGAGGCCGCCAGGGCCTGGGTGAACGCCTACTACAACACCTTCGTGAAGCGCTTCGAGCCGCTCACGGAGTACCAGCCGAACCCCAACATCGCCATCGTCTCGCAGTTCATGTGCGCCCCCACCGACGAGGAGGCCCGGGCGAAGGCCGACGGCTCCAGCTTCTTCCAGTTCGCGCTGCGCTTCTACAACACCAACGGCCCCGTGGTCCCCGGGACGGTCAGCCTGTGGGACGAGTACCAGAAGTGGAAGGCCACGCCGTCGGGGCAGGCCCAGCAGCACGGTGGCCTGGTCGGCTCGCCCGAGACGATCCGGGCCAAGCTGCGCCAGTTCGCTGCGTCGCACGTCGACCAGGTCATCCTGCTCAACCAGGCGGGCCGCAACCGCCACGAGGACATCGTCGACTCGCTGCAGCTCTTCGCCGACGAGGTGATGCCGGAGTTCCACGCCCTCGAGCCCGAGCACCAGGAGTGGAAGCGGGCGGTCCTGGACCGGGAGATCGACCTCGAGGAGATCGACACCGCTCCGTTCCAGATGGTCACCAACCAGACCCCGACGAAGAAGCTGGCACCGGCGAGCTGACCGTCCCCCCGGCGGTGCCGCCTCAGAGCGCGAGGTGGAGCCGGAGCGCCTCGTCGAGCTCGGCCAGCTCGGGGCCGCCGAGCGTCCCCACCCGCGCGCCGATCCGTTCGACGGCCACCGACCGCACCTGTTCGGCCTGTGCCTTCGAGTCCCGCGAGAGACCGGTCGTCCCCGCCCGCAGCAGCACCTGGAACGGGAAGACACGCTCGACGTTCGACGTGATCGGTACGACGGTGATCACCCCCCGCCCGAGTCGCTCCGCGATGGCGTTCGCGCCGTCGTTGCTCACGATCACGGCCGGGCGGCGCTTGTCGGACTCCGCGCCGCGCACCGGCTCGAGGTCCACCCAGCGGATCTCGCCGCGGCGCATCAGGTCAGACCGTCGGTCGAGGCCGCGTCCCACAGCACCGCGTCGTCACCCCCGGCCCACTCGGCCCACGCCGCCTCGTAGGCCGGACCCAGCTCCGATGCCCGCAGCAACCGGACTGCCCGCCGCAGCGCGGCCGAACGGGAGTCCAGGCCGCGCGCCCGGGCGTACGCGTCGAGGTACTCGACGTCGTCGTCGGGGAGGCTGACACTGACCTTCACACCAGCATGCTACCCCTGGTAGTACCAACGGTGCGATCGGCACCCGCGGCGCTTCGACGCGGTCCCGGCACCGGCGCCGCCAGGTCGGCGACCGTCGCGTGGTCGAGGCCCGCGGTCGTGTCGTCCTCGGGCTTCGTGGCCGTGATGCGGACGAAGCACAGCTCCGCGCCCTGGTCGGCCGTGAGCATCTCGTGGGTCGACGCGCACTCGTCGACCCACCAGCCCGTGACCGCCGGGGCGATGGCGTCGTTGAACTGCAACCAGTCGCGCCAGCCGTCCTCGATGGCGTCGGCGGTGTCGACTGCGACCTTGCGCGTCTTGGCCCAGTGGTCGCGCCACCACGAGGGCGTGTGCCAGCAGCAGAAGTCCCACTCCCAGAACGGCGCCAGCGTGGCCGGGATCTCCAGCCCGAGCTCGCGCGTGGTGCCGGGCATCACCGCGCCGATGCGGCCACCCGGGCGGAGGAAGCCGAGGAGGTAGCCGAGGTACAGGTCGTCGGTGCCGAAGTACTGGTAGGCGTCGATGCTGACGATCACGTCGAAGAAGCCCTGCGGGAACGGCAGCGCGTGCGCCTCGGCGTGCACCGCCGTCACGAGCCCGCTCACCCCGGCGTGCTCGATGCGCTCGCGGTTCTCGGCCTCGGGGATCCACAGGTCGGTGGCCCATACCTCGGCCCCGAGCTCACGGGCGAGGAAGACCGAGCTCATGGCGCGCCCACAGCCCAGGTCGAGCACGCGCATGCCGGCCGAGATCGGGAGCACCTCGGTCAGGGACTCGGTGAGCCAGAGCGCGTGCGGGCCCATCTGGTTCTCGA
>JBIKWW010000089.1:0-10183 GCA_044356125.1 Acidimicrobiia bacterium | reverse complement strand
CCGCACCAGCTATCGGGGCGACGTGCTCGCCTTCGTCGTCGCCGAGGACCGCGAGACGGCCCGCCGGGCGGCGGCGCTGGTGGACGTCGACTACCGGATCCTGCGTCCGATCACCGATCCCGTCGCCGCCCTCGACGACCCCGAGGACGCCGTCTGGGGCCTCGACGGGAACCGCCTCTCCACCTCTGCCTACCGACGCGGCGACGCCGACGCCGAGCTGGCCTCCAGCACCCACGTGGTGCACGAGGTGTTCCAGACGGCCCGCATCGAGCACGCCTTCCTCGAGCCCGAGTCCACCCTGGCCATGCCCATGACGGGTGACGACGGCGTGCGGCGCATGCACGTCTGGTCCGGTGGCCAGGGCGTGTGGGACGACCGCAACCAGATCTGCGACGTGATCGGCCTGGGCGTCGAGGGCCGCGACCGCGTCACCGTCGAGCTCGTCTCCAACGGCGGGGCCTTCGGCGGCAAGGAGGACCTGTCCAACCAGGCCCAGACGGCCCTCGCCGCGTGGCTGCTCGACCGCCCGGTGAAGTGCACGTTCTCCCGGGAGGAGAGCCTCTTCGTGCACTCCAAGCGCCACGGCATCCGCCTCGAGTACTGGGCGGGCTGCGACGGCGACGGCCGCCTGACCGCCCTGAAGGCCCGGATGGTCGGCGACTCGGGGCCCTACGCCAGCGTCGGCATGAAGGTCCTCGAGCGCGCCGCCGGGCATGCCAGCGGTCCCTACCACGTGCCCGCCATCGACGTGGAGGCCATCGCCGCCCGCACCAACAACCCCAACTGCGGGGCGTTCCGGGGGTTCGGTGCCAACCAGGCCCAGTTCGCCATGGAGGGCGTGCTCGACCGCCTGGCCGAACGGGCCGGCATCAGCGGCTGGGAGATCCGCAAGCGCAACGTGATCCGCCCCGGCATGGTCTGGGGCCCGGGCCAGCTCATGGACGACGGCTGCCTCGGCGCCGAGGTCTGCCTCGACGCCGCCAAGGTCCACATCGACGCCGCCGTGGCCGCCGGGAAGGCCGTCGGGCTCGGGCTCGGGCTCAAGAACTCCGGTCTGGGCAACGGCTTCAAGGAGATCTCCACGGCCGTCGTGCGGTTCCTCGGCGAGGAGGCCGGTGACGCCGCCGGGACGGTCGAGGTGCGCCACTGCTGGACCGAGATGGGCCAGGGCATGCACACCGTCGCCCTGCAGGTGGCCGTCGAGGAGCTCGGCATCGACCCCTCGCGCATCCGGGTCATCGTCGACACGACCCGCGACTTCAACCCCGGCCAGACCACCGGCTCCCGGGGTGCGCTCATGGGATCGGGTGCCGTCATGGAGGCCTGCCGGGCCGCCAAGGCCGACGGGTGCCGTCCGGGCGTGGACTACGAAGGCCGCTGGGTCGTCGACTGGACCCACCACCTCGGCGACGTGGAGAACCCCGTCATCCACTCCGCCTTCGGCTACGCCGCCCAGGTCGTGATCATGGACCGCGAGTCGGGCCTCATCGAGAAGGTCGTGGCCATCCACGACGTCGGCCGGGCCGTGAACCCGCAGCTCTGCGAAGGCCAGATCGAGGGCTCCGTGCACATGGGCCTCGGCTATGCCCTGTCCGAGGAGTTCCCGGCCGACGACACCGGCACCCCGACCAACATGACCCTGCGCTCCCTGGGCATCCTGCGCCCCAAGGACGTCCCGGCCATGGAGGTGCAACTGGTGGAGTGCCCGCAGCCCAACGCCCCGTACGGGATCAAGGGCGTCGGTGAGATCGGCCTGGTGCCCACCGCCGGGGCCGTGGCCGCCGCCCTGCACGACCTCGACGGCGCCTGGCGCAGCGTGCTGCCCCTCCGCCGGGGCGCCGGCGCCGAGGACTGAGCGGCCCCGGCCCCGTGCGACTCGTCGCCGTCGACGTCGACGGCACCCTGCTCGGATCCGACGGCCGCATCGGCCGCCGCACGCTCGCCGCCCTCGAGGCCGCGCGGGCGGCGGGCTGGCTCGTGGTCGTCGCCACCGGCCGCCCCGCCGTCTACGCCCAGCGGGTGCTGCGGGACCTCTCCGTCGCCACCCACCTGGTCAGCAGTGACGGCGCCGAGATCACGACCGCCTCGGGCGAGGTGCTGCACCGCGTCGCCATGCCCATGCCCCGGGCCTCGGCCGTGGTGCGCCAGCTCCGCCGGGCCGTGGACGGCGTCGGGTTCTCGCTCATCACCGAGGCCGACGCCGTGTTCGAGTCGGGCTTCGAGCTCCTCGCCCCGGTGCCCACCACCGCCGGGCGCCGTGTGCGCGACGTGCTCGACGCCACCGGGGCCCAGGTGTTCCGGCTCTCGGCGTTCCACGCTGCGCTGGGGGCATGGGGGCTGCTGGAGCTGCTGCCGCCGGTGCTCGACGACGGAACCGTGCTCGCCCACGCCGGCATCGACGCCGTGAACCTGCTCCCCTCGGCGGTGGACAAGGCCGACGGGCTGGCCCGGCTCTGCGAGCGCATGGGGCTGGGCGCGTCCGATGTCGTGGCCTTCGGCGACCAGGTCAACGACCTCGCCATGCTGCGGTGGGCGGGCCTCGGGGTGGCCATGGGCAATGCCGTCCCGGCCGTCACCGCCGTCGCCGACGAGGTCACGGCGAGCAACGACGATGACGGGATCGCGCTCGTCCTCGAGCGGCTCCTGGCCGACCGTCCCCCCGGCTGAGCCCCGTTCCGCCCGGCCCGATCAGCCCGGCCCGATCAGCCCGGCCCGTTCAGCCCGGCTGCAGCCCGAGCGTGACGGTCGGTGACGTCGCCAGCACGGTCCGGGTGCCGGGCGCATCGGTGACCAGCCGGGCCTGCCAGTTGCCCGGCGGTGCGGTGAAGGCGAACGTGCCGGCCCCGGCCGAGACGAACGACGGGTTGTCGCTCAGGCGCAGGTACTGGCGTCGGCAGGTGGGGCAGTCCGCCGGGGTGGCGAGGAAGAGCCACGTCGGGTTCCACAGCTCGCCCACCGGCCCGCCGCGGACGGTGACCTCGATGCGGTTCCCGACCGCCCGGGCCTGCAGCTCAGGGGTCGGCAGCCCCGGTCCGTCGGTGACCGTCACCGGTTCCGACGTCGCCAGGACCGTCCGGCGCCCGGGTGCGTCGGTCACCAGACGGGCCCGCCAGGTCCCGTTGAGCACGGGGAAGACGAAGGACCCGGCGCCGGTCTGCAGGAAGTTGGCGGCCGACGACATCGGTGCGTACCGGCTCCAGCACGTCTCGCAGGCGTCGGCCGGGGCGACGAACAGGTAGACGGGGCTCCAGGTCGGGCCGACCGGTCCGTCGATGATGGTCACGATGAGCTGACTCCCGCTGGCCGTGGCCGTTAGCGAGGTCGCAGGGAGGTCGGGGACCCCGTCGCCGACGATCGTCGGGGCCGAGGCGGCGACCAGCTCGGGTGGGTTCGTGGTCATGTTGACCAGGCGTGCCTGCCAGCTGCCGTCGACGAGGTCCGGCACCCGGAAGGTGCCCGTCCCCGAGGCGGCGAACACCGCCGAGCCCGAGACGGCGACGCGCCGGGACCAGCAGCCCGGGCAGGCGTCGGCGGCCGCCACGTTCAGGGTGAGCATCTGGGCCGCAGGCCCGGTCGGAGCCCCGGTGATCGTGACGACCAGCGTCGACCCCTCGGACCGTGCCACCACGCTCGGGGCGGCGGTGACCGGGGCAGTGGCCGGGTTGACGAGCGGGTCGGCCGGAGCGATGAGGGGGTCGGCCGGGGCAGTAGCCGGGTTGACGAGCGGGTCGGCCGGAGCGATGAGCGGGTCGGCCGGAGCGATGAGCGGGTCGGCCGGAGCGATGAGTGGGTCGGCCGGGGCAGTGGCCGGGTTGATGAGCGGGTCGGCCGGGGAACCCCCGGAGACG
The DNA here is from genome assembly GCA_044356125.1 of Acidimicrobiia bacterium. Lineage (GTDB taxonomy): Bacteria > Actinomycetota > Acidimicrobiia > Acidimicrobiales > JANYDT01 > JBIKWW01. The sequence goes on along the minus strand of JBIKWW010000089.1, from coordinate 6,335 downwards.
CCGGTCAGCGGAGCATCGCCGACGGTGGGCTGGCTGACGCGGGCCGGGCTGACGGTGGGCTGGCTGACGGTGGGCTGGCTGACGGTGGGCTGGCTGACGGTGGGCTGGCTGACGGGGGCCGGGCTGACGGGGGCCTGGCTCGTGGCCACCGGGAGCTCAGGGGGCGGGGTCTGCCGGTCCGAGAGCACCGAACGTCCGCCGAGCACCACGCCGGCGATCACTCCGACCGCTCCGATCACCGTGAGCGCGACGAGCGTGGTCCGGGCGGCGCCGACCGATCGGCGGCCGGTCGGCCCGGTCGGCCCCGCCTCGGCTGCGGCGCGGACCTCCGGGCCGGGCTGGTCGGTGGGGACCGGGCCGGGCTGGTCAGGGATGGTCCTCCCTCGCTTCATGACCCCACCGATCGGCCGGTGGCGGCCCGGGTGTAGGGACCGGCCGCCCCGGACGTGAGGAGGGGCCGGGCACCCCCCAGCGCCCGGCCCCCACCTGTTCGACGAGCCCGGTGCGTCCGGGCCTGTCGCGATCAGTGCTCGTGGATCAGCACACCGCGCAGGTTCTTGCCGGCGTGCATGTCCGCGTAGCCCTCATGGAGCGTGTCGAGCGTGTAGGTGCGGGTGACGAGCTCGTCGAGCTTGAGCTTCCCCGCCTGGTAGTAGCCGAGCATGCGCAGGATGTCCTTCGACGGGCTGGACTCGCCGAACAGCGACCCCTGGATCCGCTTCTGGAACAGCGTCAGCTCCCCCAGCGACACCGGGATCCCGACCTCCATGAGGCTGCCCAGGCCGGTGACGACGCAGGTGCCCGCCTTGCGGATGGCGGAGAAGGCCTGGCCCACGTGCTCACCGGTGGTCACCCCGACGGTGACGATCGCCGAATCGGCCCCCTGGCCGTTGGTGACCGAGCGGGCGAAGTCCGCCGCCTCGGCCATCGACGCGAAGGCGTGCGTGGCGCCGAGCTCCATGGCCTTCTCGCGCTTGAACTCGACCGGGTCGACGGCGATCACGTTCTGCGCCCCGCAGAACGCCGCGCCCTGGACGGCGTTGATGCCGATGCCGCCGATGCCCATCACGATGACCGTGTCACCGGGGCGGACGTTCGCCGACTTCTCGGCCGACCCGAAGCCGGTGCCGACCCCGCAGCCGACCAGGCACGCCTTCTCGAGCGGGAGCTCCTTGGGCACCTTCACCGCCGAGTTGACCGACACGACCGACCAGTTGGCGAACGTGCCGATGCCGCACATCTGGCCGACCTCGACACCGCCGGTGCGGGCCCGGTACGAGCCGTCCTCCCGGCAGCCGTTGAGCAGGTTGGCCCCCAGATCGCACAGGTTCTGCATGCCCGATGCGCACCAGCGGCAGCGACCGCAGCCGGGCAGGAACGACATGACGACGTGGTCCCCGACCTCGTAACCGGGCGTGTTCGGGCCGACCTGCTCGACGACGCCGGCACCCTCGTGGCCACCGCACATCGGGTAGCGGCCGACCGGGATGTCGCCGGTCGAGAGATGGTCGTCGGAGTGGCACAGGCCGGAGGCGACCATGCGGACGAGCAGCTCACCCTGGCGGGGAGCGTCGAATTCCAGATCCACCACCTCCCACGGGCCGGGGGCGGAACGGATGACGGCACCACGAGCGTGCACGGTTGCTCCTCGGGGGGAAGGTCGCTCCTGCGGGGGCGGGGCGAGCGTGACGGGGGACACTCTTCCACACGGTGGCGGGGTTCCTTGACCGCTCATCGGTCGGCCGGGAGGGGCATCGGAGGGCCCACCGGCGGGTGCGGCTGAGGGCCCACCGGCGGGCACGGCGGACGGGTGCGCCGGGCGCCGGGCAAGGTACCGTGGCCCATGGCCATCGCCCTCGATCCCAGCAAGTCCGGCGTCGACATCGGCATCGTCGTGTCCGACTCCGCCGCCGCGCTCGCCTTCTACCGCGACACCCTCGGGCTGGAGCACGTGATGGACATGCCCATGCCCGTCGGGGGTGGCGGCACCATGCACCGGCTGTCCTGCGGTGGCTCCACGCTCAAGCTCGTCTGCTGGAACCGCACCCCGGAGGGCGCCAACCCGCCCGGCGGCCTCCACACGGCCACCGGGCTGCGCTACATCACGCTGTGGATCACCAACCTCGACGACGCCGCTGCCGCCTGCGCCGCCGCCGGGTACCGGGTGCCCGCCCCCCCGGCCCAGATCCGCCCGGGGGTGCGCATCGCCATGGTCGAGGATCCCGACGGCACCTGGGTCGAGCTGCTCGAGCAGTCCTGAAGGGCCGCGCCCGTGCCCCATCCCCACGCCGGGGCCACCACCCCCGGGCTCGTCTGCGCCCACCATCACCTGTACTCGGCGCTGGCCCGCGGGATGCCGGCGCCGCCGAGCACCCCCACGTCCTTCGGCTCGATCCTGGAGCAGGTCTGGTGGCGCCTCGACAGCGCGCTCGACCTCGAGATGCTGGAGTGGTCGGCCAAGCTCGGCGCCCTCGAGGCCCTCGCCTGCGGCACCACGGCGATCGTCGACCACCACGAGAGCCCCAACGCCATCGAGGGCTCGCTCGACGTGATCGCCGCCGCCTGCGCCGAGGTCGGGGTGCGGGTGGTGTGTGCCTACGGGGTCACCGACCGCCACGCCGGGAGCGGCCCGGTGGCCGTCACCCCGCAGCCCTCGGCCGACGACCGGCCGGCGCGGATGACCGACGCCGCCCGACGCGGGCTGGCCGAGTGCGAACGCTTCATCGCCGGCGGAGGGCGGGGGATGGTCGGCGTCCACGCCGCGTTCACCTGTGCCGACGAGACCCTCGAAGCCGCCGCCGACCTCGGCGCCCGGCTCGGCGTGGGTGTGCATGTCCACGTGAGCGAGGGCCCCGGGGACGCCGACGCCGGACCGCGCCTGGCCCGGTTGGCCACCCCCGACTGGCTGCTCGTGCACTGCGTGCACCTCGACGGCGAGCTCCCGGGAACGATCGCCCACAACCCCCGGTCGAACATGAACAACGCCGTCGGCTACGCGGCGCCCGCGGAGCGTCCCAACCGGATCGTCCTCGGGACCGACGGGATCGGCGCCGACATGCTCGACGAGTTCCGGGTCGCCTACGTGCGTCACCGCGAGCGCGACGTGACGGCCTCACCGGACACGGCGTGGTCATGGCTGGCCAACGGGTGGGAGCTGGTGCCCGAGGCCCGCACCGAGGACACCGTGCGCTGGACCTACGACCCGATGGAGCCCTGGCACCTGGCCTTCACCACCGGCGTGAGACCGCTCGAGGTCCGGGTCGGGGGCGAGGTGGTGTGGGCCGACGGGGCGCCCACCCGGGTCGACGAGGCCGAGGTGCGGGCGCGGGCGGCCGAACAGGCCCGGCGTCTCTTCGCCCGGCTCTGACCGGCCACGCTCTGACCGGCCACGCTCTGACCGGCCACGCTCTGACCGGCCCGACGGGCCCGCGTTCGATACGGTCGGGCCATGGACGCACCCGCTGCCCTGCTGGAGGAGGCCCGAGATCTGCTCGACGAGGCGGTGTCGCTCCGCCGGGCCATGCACGAGCGCCCGGAGATCGGCCTCGATCTGCCCATCACCCGGGAGCTCGTCGAAGAGGCCCTCGGCGGTCTGCCCCTGAACGTGCGCCGCTGCACCACGACCTCGGGGCTGATCGTGGACTTGGAAGGGGCCCGCCCGGGCCCGACCGTCCTGCTGCGCGCCGACATGGATGCCCTGCCCATGCCCGAGGACACCGGGGTCCCCTTCAGCAGTCGCCACGAGGGTCGTATGCACGCATGCGGCCACGACCTCCACACGGCCATGCTCGTGGGAGCGGCCAAGCTGCTCGCCACGCGCCGCGGCGAGCTGGCGGGCCGGGTGCGCTTCATGTTCCAGCCCGGTGAGGAGGGCTACCACGGTGCCCGTCACATGCTGGAGGACGGGCTCCTCGACGGGATCGACCAGCTGGCCACGAGCTTCGCCGTGCACGTGTTCGCGGTCATGCCATCGGGTCACGTGGCCACCAAGGGGGGCCCGCTCATGGCGTCGTCGGACACGTTCCGCATCGTCGTGACCGGTCGCGGCGGGCATGCGTCGTCGCCGCACCACGCACTGGACCCGATCCCGGTCGCCTGCGAGATCGTGACCGCCATCCAGACGGCGGTCACCCGCCGCGTCGACGTGTTCGATCCGGGCGTCATCAGCGTCACCCGGATCAACTCGGGAACGACCGTGAACGTCATCCCTGAGCAGGCCGAGCTCCTCGGCACCATCCGGGCCATCTCGGAGCGCACGCGCTCGGCCCTGCACGGCCACCTCCGTCGCATCGCCGAGGGCGTGGCGGCGGCGCACGGCACCGGGATCGACGTCGACATCACCTTCGGCTACCCCGTCACCGTCAACCACGAGGGGCCGGCCGAGCAGGCGCTCGGCATCGCCCGTTCGGTGCTCGGCGCCGAGCGGACCCATCTCATGCGCAACCCCGTGATGGGGGCCGAGGACTGGAGCTACGTGCTGCAGCAGACCTCCGGCGCCATGGCCTTCCTCGGCGCCATGCCCCCGGGGATCGACCCCGCCCAGGCTCACGCCAACCACTCCAACCGGGTCGTCTACGACGAGGCCGCCATGGTTCCCGGCATGGCGCTCTACACGGCGGTCGCGCTGGCCCACCTGGGGGGCTGAGCCGGGTCGGAGCGGGCCTACTCCGGGCAGGCTCCCCGGGCAGGCTCCCCGGGCAGGGTCCCGGGCCGGAGGCGGGCAGGTTCCTACGATCCCTCGACCGGGCGCCGTCCGGTGCCGAACAGGAGATCCATGCCGATCCGACGCAACACCATCCCCACCCGGTCGCGGACCGCCCCCCGGGGCATCGCCACCACGGCCGCGCTCGCTGCGCTGCTCGGCCTCGGCCTGGCCGCCTGCGGGAGCGACGGAGGGGACGCGGCCGACACGACCGTCGCCGCGACCTCGGCCCCGGAGACCTCGGCCCCGGAGACCTCGGCTCCGGAGACCTCGGCCGCGCCGGAGGTGCAAGCAGCTCCGGAGACGGCGGCCGCCGCCACGGTGGCCCCGGACACCGGGCCGTCCACCACCCTCAGCCCCGAAGCTGCCGACGCGGCGCTGACGGAAGGGCTCGTCCAGGCGCTCTCGGGCATGGGGGTGAAGGACCCGGCGACGGCGGCGGCGTGCGTCCGCAAGGAGAGCCCCGAGCTCACGCTCGACAGCCTCCTGCCGCCCGCCGGGCCCGGGGCCGGGCTGCTGCGGGGGCTGATCCGCTGCGCCAGTGACGAGCTGGCCGCGCAGGGCAGCGCGTCGATGAAGGTCCAGGGCCTCACCGACGCCCAGAAGGCCTGCGCGGCGAAGGCCGCGCTCCTGACGCTCGCCGACCAGGACGACGCCCGACTGACCGAGCTGATGAGCAGGCCCGCCCGGGAGATGCCCGACGACGTGCTCGAGCAGTCCGTCGCCAGGGCCGCCGACTGCGGTCTGACGAGGGACCAGATCGTCGCCGCCATCAGGAGCTGAGCCCGTCACCCTCCAGCAGGTCGCGGCGAGCGGTGGGGCGGCCGTGGCCGCCCCACCATCGCGTCAGCCCATCAGGGCGCCATCAGGGCGCCATCAGGGCGCAGTGGTCGGGGTCTCCTCGGTGCCGTTGGCCGGGGGTGCCGTCGTGGTCGGCCGGGCCGAGCCGCGGCCGTCGACGATCGGGGTGACGGGCTGGCCGTAGGGGTAGATCACAGCGTTGCCGTTGTTGGCGATCGCCTCGATCTCCCGGGCCTTCAGCAGCTCGGGGGACAGGGACTCCTGCAGGATCGAGTTGGCCTCGGCCTCGCCCTGGGCGGCGATCACGCGGGCCTGCTTGTCGGTCTCGGCGACGCGACGGCGGGTCTCGGCCTCGGTCAGGGCCCGCTGCTGCTCGATCTTGGCCCGCTCGGCGGCCTGGGTGGCCTCGAGCTTGCGGTTGATGGCGGCCAGGATCTGGTCGGCGGGGCGGATGTCGCGCACGGCGACCTCGTCGAGCACCAGGCCCTGGGGGTCGAGACGCTTCCGGATCTCGTCGAACACGATGCGCTCGATCTCCTCCCGCTTGGTCGTGTAGCCCTCCTCGGCCGTGTAGCGGCTGTACACGTTGCGCATCTGCGAGCGGGTCTCGGGCCGCACGATGATGTCGCGCACGCCCTCCATGGAGCGGACCCGGCGGAACAGGTCGGCGGCCTCGCTGGGCCGGACCGAGTAGCGCACGGTGATATCGATGTTGAGCTCGCCGCCTTCGGAGGACAGCACGGTGACCGAGTCGTCGCCGGCGCGGTCCCCATCACCACCGGCCCGGTTCATGTCGGAGACCTGGAGGCGGGTGGAGAAGCTCGTGATCTCC